>CAXTPM010000156.1:0-5845 GCA_964245865.1 uncultured Fimbriiglobus sp.
ATCACCTACCGGAGTGGACTCACCGCCGCCGTGCGGGGCGGGGCGGGCGCCGACGCCCTGAGCGCCGACCGACTAGCCAACGACTCCCGACTCACCCTGGACGGCCAGGCCGGGTCCGACCGAATCACGGTCGCGCCCTTTGTCGGCGCGACGGCGCTCGGCGGGGGGGGCGGCACGGACTTCGACACCCTCGCCCTGACCACCTCGTCGAGGACATCTGCTAGCGTGACCTACGCCGCCGGCGGCGGCGCGGCGGCACCGTACCTGGGTGCGCCGCTGGTGGTCTTCAGCGACTTCGACCTCCTCGAAATCGGGGGCACTGCGGCGAACCTCGTCTTCTTCCTCCCCGCGACCGCCAACGCCGGGGTGGTGCTGGGGGACGACGGCGCGAGCGACGGCTTCTCGCGGATCAGCGGCCCGACGATTACCCCGACGCGGTTCGTCAACCCCGAGGGTCTACTCGAAGTGGACCTCGGCCCGGCCGGCGACTCGATCACCCTGGGCGCGATGGACCCGGCGTTCGCCCCTGGGGTCAGCACACTCTTGTTTGGCGGCGCGGGCGCGGACAGCTTCACCGTGACCTCCGACGCCGACGGCAGCGTGGTCGTCGGGGGCGGACCCCCCGGCGCGGCCCCCGGCGACACGCTGAACCTCGCCACGGTCGTCGCCAGGCCGCTCGTCGGCCCGGCGGGGGTCGTCGGCCCGGCGGGGGTCGTCGCGTCTGGGCGCGGGACCGTCACGTTCAACGGCATCGAGGCCACGAACTACAGCTACAGCGACAAGGGGTTCGCCGCCGGCACCGACGCGGGGGTGCCGGCCGAGGCGCGGGTGTTCGACTCCGCCGGGGCCGAGACCGCCCGGCTCCCGGCGTTCGAGGGCGGCTCCACCGGCGGGGCGCGCGTGGCCGGCGCGGACTTCACCGGCGACGGCGTGCCCGAACTCGTGCTGGGCACCGGCCCCGGCGTCGCCACTCTCGTGCGCGTGCTGGACGGCGCGACCGGGGCCGAACTGTTCCGCGTGGCGCCGTTCGAGGCCGCGTTCACCGGCGGGGTGTTCGTCGCCACGGGCGACACCACCGGCGACGGCGTGCCCGAACTGGTCATCACCCCCGACGAGGGGGGCGGGCCGCGCGTGCGGGTGTACGCCGGCGCGGGCTTCGGCCTCATCGCCGACTTCTTCGGCATCGACGACCCCGAGTTCCGGGGCGGCGCCCGCGCGGCCGTGGGCGACATCAACGCCGACGGGTTCGGCGACCTGATCGTCGGCGCGGGGTTCGGAGGCGGGCCGCGCGTGGCGGGGTTCGACGGCTCCACCCTCACCACGCTGCGCAACCGCGTGTTCGGCGACTTCTTCGCCTTCGAGCAGACCTTGCGCAACGGCGTCTACCTGGCCGTCGGGGACACCAATGGCGACGGCTTCGCGGACCTCGTGGCCGGCGCCGGCCCCGGCGGCGGGCCGCGCGTGCTGATCCTGAACGGCGCCGGGCTGAGGTTCGGCAACGCCTACGGCCCGCCGCTGGCGAATTTCTTCGCCGGCGACCCGGCCACCCGCGCCGGGGTGCGCGTGGCGGTGCGCCACCTCGACGCCGACGCGCGGGGCGACCTCGTGGCCGGATCGGGCGCCGGGGCCGGCACGCGCGTGACCGCCTACCTCGGCTCGGCGATCTCGCCCTCGGGCGCGCCGCCGGAGTTCGCGGGGTTCGACGCCTTCGCGGGATCGAACGGGGTGTTCGTGGGGTAGGGCGGGGGGACGGGGAGGGAAAGGTGCGCCCGAGAGGAGTCGAACCTCTAACCTACGGTACCGAAGACCGTTGCTCTATCCAATTGAGCTACGGGCGCGCCCCACTACTCTAGCCGCCCCGCGCGGCGCGCTCAAGGTGAATCGCGCCAATCGGCGGCGCGGGGCGTTTGCCCTGGCCCGCCGCCCCCCCGGCGCCTATCGTTCACCAGACACGCCCCGCGCGCCGCGCCCCCGCACCAGCTAGACGAGTTATGGCCACCGCCGGTCCCGAAGCCGCCCCGACGCCCGCCGACACACCAGCAGTCCCCGCCGCCCCGGCCAAGCGCGCGCTGCTCGTGGTGTTCCTCGTGGTCGCGGTCGATTTGCTCGGGTTCGGCATCGTGCTGCCGCTCATGCCGCTGTTCGCCTCGGACTACCTCGCGGGCTACTCACCTGAGGCGAAGGGGGCGGTCATCGGAGGGCTGTTTAGCGCGTTCTCGCTGATGCAGTTCGTGTTCAGTCCGGTGTGGGGCCGCGTCTCGGATCGCGTCGGGCGCCGCCCGGTCTTGCTCGTGGGGCTGGCCGGGTCGGTCGCGTTCTACGCGCTCTTCGCCTACGCCAGCCAACTCCCCGCCGAGCAATCGACGCTCGCGCTGCTGCTGATTCTGGCCTCCCGCATCGGCGCCGGGGCGTCGGGGGCCACGGTGGGCACGGCGGCGGCGGTGATCGCCGACTCGACGACCCCGGAGCGGCGCTCGAAGGGGATGGCCCTTATCGGCGCGGCGTTCGGCGTCGGGTTCACCTTCGGCCCGCTCATCGCCTTCGGGGCGCTCAAACTCATCGCGCACCAGAAGGAAACGCTCGCCCCCGGCGAGGCCGCGTCGGGGCTGTGGGCGCCGGGCGCCGCGGCGGCGGTGCTGTCGCTCGGGGCGCTGGTGCTCGCGTACTTCCTGATGCCCGAAACCTTGAAGCCCGGCCCGAAGCGCCCGCGCGTGCTGTTCGACTGGAAGCGCAGCATCGAGGTCGTGAGCGACCCGGCGGTGGGGCCGCTGGTGCTCGTGTACTTCCTCGCAATATTTGCGTTCGCCAACTTCGAGGCGACGCTGGCGAACCTCACCGCCGGGGCGTTCCGCTTCGCCTACGACGACAACGTGCTGGTGTTCGCGTTCATCGGGCTAGTCCTCACGGTGGTGCAGGGGGGCGTTTACCGGCCGCTCGCCGGGCGGCGCGGCGAGGTCGAGTTGCTGGTGTTCGGACTGGCTCTGATGCTCCTGGGCCTCGGCGGCGTCGCGGCGGTGGCGGTGGGGGCGTACCTGTTCCAGCAGGCCGGCGGCGCGACGATGCCGGTGGGGTGGGTGTTCTACCTCAGTCTGGCGGTGTCGGTCGGGGGGTTTGCGTTCGTCAACCCGTCGGTGTCGTCGCTGATCTCGAAGCGCGCCGACCCCACGCGGCAGGGGGAAATCTTGGGCGTGAACCAGTCGTTCTCGAGTCTCGCACGCATCCTCGGCCCCTACGCGGGCAACCAGGTGCAGTTCCTGCACCCGAGCCTCGCGGCGCCGTACCTCATCGCCGTGGCGGTGCTGTTGGGCGTGCTCGGCCTGATCCCGGCCGTCAGGCGCGCGGGCGCCGAACCGCCGGCCAGCCACGGCGAATGACCCCGCGCCGGGTGCTCATTATCAAGCCGAGCGCGCTCGGCGACATCGCCCACGCGCTCCCCGTACTGGGGGCGCTCAGGGGCAACTGGCCGGGCGCGGAGATCGACTGGCTCGCCAACGCCGCGTTCGCGCCGCTGTTGGACGGGCACCCCCTGATTCACGAGGTGTTGCGCTTCGACCGGGCGCGCTACAAGTCCGCCCCGCTCGCGGCACTCGGGTACTCGCGCCGCTTCGCCCACGAGTTGCGGCGGCGGCGGTACGACCTAGTGATCGACTTGCAGGGGCTGGCGCGCACGGGGCTGATGACGCTGGCCACGGGGGCGCCGGTGCGGGTGGGGTTCGCCAACGCGCGCGAGGGGAGTCGCCTGGCCTACACGCACCGCGTGGGTGTGCCGGACGCCGAGTCGATCCACGCGGTGGACCGCTACTGGCGCGTGGCCGAACACTTGGGGGCGGGCGACCAGCCCAAGCGCTTCGAGCTGCCGGTGCGGCCCGAAAGTGCGGCCGAGGCGGCGAGGCTGCTCGCCGGACTGCCGCGCCCCGTGGTGGCCGTCGCGGCCGGGGCGCGCTGGCTCACCAAGCGCTGGCCGGCGGGGCACTTCGCCGAGTGCCTCAACCGCGCGCGCGCCGAGTTCGGCGCCTCGGCGGTGCTGGTGGGCGCGCCGGACGACTGCGAGCTACACGCCGAGTTGGCGAAGCGCCTGGCCGGGCCGGCGCTCGACCTCACGGGGAAGACGCCTTTGCCCTTGCTGGCGGCAGTGCTAGCAGCGTCGAACGCAGTGTTCGCTAACGACACCGGCCCGCTGCACTTGGCCGTTGCTCTCGGCCGAAAGTGCGTGGCTCCGTACACCTGCACCTCGGTGACGAAGCACGGGCCGTATGGCCAACTGGCGCGCGGGGTGCCCACAACGGTGCCGTGCGCCGCGAGCTACCTGCGCCAGTGCCCGAACGGTTTGATCTGCTTCGGCGAACTCACCCCCGACCGGGTTTACCCCGCACTCGCGGAGGCACTCTCCCCGTGACGACACTCGATGTCCCGCTGATCCTGGCCAGCGGCTCGCGCGGCCGGCGCGAACTCCTGAGCCGCGCCGGCTACGAGTTTGCCGTCATCCCCTCGGACGTTCCCGAACCCGACGACGCGGTGGGCGGCGACATCCGCAAGTACGTCGGCCAACTCGCCTGGGAGAAGGCCCGCGCGGTGGCGCTGAATCAGGAGCGCGCCCTCGTAATCGCCGCCGACACCGTAGGCTGGCACGGAGGCCGCGTGGTCGGCAAGCCCGCCGACCGCGAGGGCGCGCGGCGCATCATCGCCGAGTTGGCCGGCACCACGCACGAACTCTGGAGCGGCGTAGCCCTTTGGCTGCGGCCCGAGAACTGGCAGCTTCTGTGGCAGGAACGCAGCCTCGTGCGCATGGCCCCGATGACCGTGGCGGAGATCGAAGCGTACCTCGACACGCGGCTGTGGGAGGGCTGCTCGGGCGCGTACGCGCTGCAGATGCCGCACGACCCGCTGCTGACGGTGGTGGAGGGGACGGCGTCGAACGTCATCGGATTGCCGATGGAGTCGCTGGAGTTGATGCTGCGACGGCTCGCGCTGCCGGCCGCAGAGACCTCACTCCCCGGCCCCCTCTGCCAATAAGGAGAGGGGGTGAGCGTGGCGCGCTGCGTCAAGCAGTGGCGAGCCTGCGCCCCATCGGCACCGTCCCAGTAGGGTTCTCCCTTTCTCCTTTTGGGAGGGGGGCCGGGGGGTGAAGACTCTGGGCCGGCGGGGCCAGTTTCCCCTGCTCACTCCGCGCGTTGCTGAATGCGTACAGAATCAGTGCGATTAGCCTTGACCGCCCTAAACACCGCATTACACTGATGAAAACGCCCGCCCGAGCCGCGGGCCGCGCCACACGCGATTAGACCTAACCCGCCACCCGACCGTGGAGCCTTCCATGCGCCGCCGGCCCCGCTGCGCCCCAACTGGGGACAAGTCATGAGCCTCGCTGAAGCCCCCGTCGTCGCCGGCCCCGCTGTCGCGCCGGCACTCATAGTCGCCCCGAAGCGTCGGCCGCTGCGCAAGCGGGCCGTGCAACTGCTGCGGCGCGGGCACTTGTACCTCGGGCTGTTCCTGTTCCCGTGGGCGGTGCTCTACGGCGTCACGGCGTTCCTGTTCAACCACCCGACCGCCTTCGCCGAGCAATCGACGCTGAGCTTCGGCCGCGACGCGCTCGCCGGGACGCCGCTGGAAACCCCGCCGGCGCCGGGCGAGTTGGCGGCGGCGGTGGTCGCCCGGCTGAACGAGTTGCAGCGGCCCGAGGTGCCGTATGCGTTGGCGGGGGAGGCGCGGTTCGTGCGCGACTCGGCCAGCGCGTCGGTGCGGGCCGGGGGGCAGACGGTTAGTGTTTTATTCGACCTGAAGCACGGCGGCGGGACGGCCCGCGTGGCCCCGGCGCGCGAGCCGGTCGCCGCCGAGAAGCCGCCGTTCG
>CAXTPM010000156.1:5855-9862 GCA_964245865.1 uncultured Fimbriiglobus sp.
CCTGGCCGCCACGCCGTTCGCGGTCGGCGCCGAGGCCAGGGGGGACGCCAGAGGGGGGCGGGGCGGGCCGAAAGGCGCCAGGCCCGAGCGGGGCGAGGGCGGCGCGAGAGGCGACAGGGCCGAGGGCGTGAAACTCGCCGGCCCGCTCCCCGAGCGCGTCAAGGCGTCGGTGCCGGCGGTCTTGAGTCACCTCGGCCTCCCGACCGGGGAGGTCAGCGTCACGGCGGTGCCGGACGTGGCGTTCGCCGTCGAGGCGGGCGGCAAGACCTGGGCGGCGACCTACAACCCGCTCACCGGCGCGGTCTCCGGGGGCGCCCCGAAGCCCGAGGAACTCGGCTGGCGGCGGTTCCTGCTGCGCCTGCACACCGCCCACGGCTACCCCGCCGAGGCCACGGGGCGGTGGTTCTGGGCGCTGGTGGTGGATGCGATGGCGTTCACGATGTGCTTCTGGGCGCTCACCGGCCTGGTGATGTGGTGGCAGATCAAGGCGGCGCGCCGGGCCGGCCTGGCCGTGATGATTCTGAGTGCCGCGGCCGCGACCGCCCTCGGGTTCGCCATGCACGCGGCGATGACTTCCTGAATCCTTAACCCCGTGGAGTTCATTATGACCCGACGTAGTGCTTTCACCCTCATCGAGCTGCTGGTAGTCATCGCCATCATCGCCGTGCTCATCGGCCTGCTGCTGCCGGCCGTGCAGAAGGTCCGCGAGTCGGCCTCCCGGCTCAAGTGCCAGAACAACCTCAAGCAGATCGGCCTCGCGCTGCACAACCACATGGACGCCCAGGGCGGGCTGCCGGCCAACGGCAACTACCGCTACTCGGGCGCCGTGACGGCCACGAACGCGTGGTCGGGCCTGGCCCGCATCCTGCCCGAAATCGAGCAGGAGAACCTGTTCCGCGGCATCGACTTCACGGTCGGGTACAACTCCCAAGTTGGCATCAGCTCGAAGCGCGTGGCGACGTTCGTCTGCCCCAGCGAGGTCAACGACAAGCCCAACGGCACCGACCCGGTTTACGGCAACAAGCACTGGCCGCTCAGCTACGCGCTCTCCAACGGCACCTGGGCGGTGCTGACCGCGAAGACGACCGCGATGGCCACCGGCGACGGCGCGTTCGGCCCCAACCGGCGCAACAAGCCCGCGGACTTCGCGGACGGCATGAGCAACACCATTGCCGTGGGCGAGGTGAAGGCGTTCACCAACCGCGTCAACGGCGCGGCCAACTCCACCGTCTACGCCACCCCGCCGGTGGCCCCGACTACTGCCGCCGAGGCGCTGGCATACGCCACGGGGACGTTCAACCCAGCCAGCTACACCCACGTGGAGTGGGTGGACGGCAAGGTCCACGAGACCGGCTTCACCACCGCCCTGACGCCCAACACCAAGGTGAACTACGTCGGCAGCGGCGCGACTTACGACATCGACACCGTGACCGCCTCCGAGACGGCCGTCGGCGACACCTACGCGGCGGTGACGAGCCGCAGCTACCACACCGGCGGCGTGAACGTGCTGGTGATGGACGGCAGCGTCCGCTTCGTGCCCGACTCCATCAGCCTAGCGGCGTGGCGGGCACTGGGCACGCGGGCCGGCGGGGAAGTCGGCGGTGAGTAAAGCAAGCGAGGAATCTTTGCCGCGGAGTCGCGGAGAGCGCGGCGGCAAAGACTTTTCTACTTGTCAAACCTGAGCGCCACCGTCGGCCCGCCGACGCGGCGGAACTCACCGAGTTCGGGGTGCGTCTCCCAGTAGCGCGCCAGCCCCTTGCCGTCCCAGGTGACGCGCTCGGGGGTGTACACCGCGTGCACCGCGCCGCGCTTGAAGCTCGCGCCCGAGGCCAGCACCGCCGAGCGGGCGTCGGCCTCGATCAGCTCGGCGGCGGCGGTCGCGGACTCGATCAGGGGCGTCATCTCGGCGTCGAGTGCGTCGAGTTGCGGCCTCACCGCGTCGAGGATCGCCTCGCGCCCGGCCTCGTGCCGGCGCTTTAGCTCGGCGAGTTGCTCCCTGGCGGCGATGAGTTTCTCGAACAGCGAGTCGAGTTCCAGCGGCCCCGAGGGCGGCGCGTCGGCGGGGCGGCGGGCCTTGGCCCAGGCGCGCTCGAAGGCGCTTTTCGGCTCCGCCTCGCCCGCCGCCACGCGGACGAACTGGTGCTGCTCGGGCGTCTTGGGTTCGAGTTCGCCGCGCGCGAGCGAGTCGAGCCAGTGGCCGTAGCGGGCCAGGATGTCGCGCTCGTCGTCGGTGAGTTCGGCGCCAGGCGGCGCGTTGAAACTCGGGGGCATCGGGAACCTCGCGGCTCGGGTGCTAGTGCTTGGTCGAGATCAGGGCGTCGAACGCGCGGCGCAGAACCCACGCCTGCTCCGCGACATCGGTGAGCGGCGCGGCCTCTTCGAGTGCGGCGCGCAGGGCCGCACCCGGCCGGCCGCGCACCGCGGCGGCTAGCAGTCGCGCGGTGCACGCGTACACTTCGTAGCAGCCGCGCGCGTCGCCGAGGTTGAACGCCGGCGTGCCGATCTGCATCGCCATACTCAAGAGCGCCCGCATCTCGCGCCGGCCGACGCGCGCCGCCGGCGCGGCCCGCCGCATCGCCCGGATTTCGTCGAACGCCGCGCGCAGCGCCCAGGCGGAATCGCGCTCGTCGGGCAGGGTCGCGGCCTCGTCGAGCGCCCGCTGGAGGAGTGCCAGGGCGCCGGCGGTGCGCTCGGCGCGGGACTCGGCCAGCACCAGGCGCGCCGCGCAGTCGTACACCTCGTAGCAGCCCCGGACATCGCCCGAGTTGTAGGCCGGGGCGCCCAGCGACACCGCCGCCGACAGGGTGCACCGGACCAGCTCGAAGGGGTCGGCGTCCGGGGCGGGGGCAGGGCCGGGGGCGCCGGCAAGTCCCCGGAACGCCGCGTGCATGGCCCCGGCGCGGGCCTGCGGCTCGGGGTCGGCGTCGGCGGCGTCGAGCGTCGCGCGGAGTTCGTGGCCCGGCGCGGCGGCGAGGACCAGCCGCGCCGCACAGGCGTACACCTCGTAAGCCCCCCGCGCGTTGCCGAGACGCAAACTCGGGGCACCCAGCAGCAGTGCGGCGACCACGGGGCCGCGGGCCGGGGCGAGTAGGTCGGGCGCGGGTGGCCGGGCGGGGGCGGGGCGCTCGCCGGGGTCGGGCTGGTCCATCGCACTACTCCCGGACTCGCCTCCCGGCGCTTTGGGCTAGGGGGTTTAGTGAACTCTTAGGCGCCCGGCCGTCTTGAATGCGACCCCAAGCCCAAGGGAGCCGGGAAGCGCCGGGTCGCCCGAACCGGCCGAGTCGGCGAGTTCCCTTGACCGAACCGCCCGGAACGCCGAAACTAAAGGCGTGCCGCCGGGCGCGGGCCGACCCCCAACTGAAGTGCAAAGGAATCGTCATGTCCAACACCACCCGCAAGCCCGGCGCCACCCCGCCCGCCAAGCCCCCCGCCGCCCCGGCCCCGCCGGCCACCCCCCCCGCCGCCGCGACGAGCGAGTCCTACGACGAGGTGCCCTACGACAGCCACCCGTTCGCCCAGACGCACCCCTCGCGG
This sequence comes from uncultured Fimbriiglobus sp., assembly GCA_964245865.1. GTDB lineage: Bacteria > Planctomycetota > Planctomycetia > Gemmatales > Gemmataceae > Fimbriiglobus. Next base: position 9,390 of record CAXTPM010000156.1, read on the forward strand.
CTGTTCGTGGTCGCCTCGCTCTTCGGCATGCGCCCCACGCCAGTGGCCCGCTGCCGGGTGCTGGAACTCGGCTGCGCCGCCGGGGGGAACCTGCTGCCGATGGCCGAGATGCTGCCCGACTCGGAGTTTCTCGGCGTCGATTTGAGCGCGCGCCAGATCGCCGACGGCCAGGCGCTGGTGAAGCAGTTCGGCCTCAAAAATTTGGAGCTGCGCCACGCGAGTATCACGGACATCTCGCCCAAAGAGGGGATGTTCGACTACATCATTTGCCACGGCGTGTATAGCTGGGTGCCCGAGCCGGTGCGCGACAAGATCATGGAGATTTGCCAGAAGCAACTCACTCCCAACGGCGTCGCGTACATTAGCTACAACACGTATCCGGGATGGCACCTGCGCGGCACCATCCGCGACATGATGCGCTACCACTCGGCGCGCTACGCCTCGCCGCAGGACAAGACCGCGCAGTCGCGCGC
>CAXTPM010000157.1:0-8483 GCA_964245865.1 uncultured Fimbriiglobus sp.
TCTACACCGCCGCCGACCACGGGGACGAGTCGAAGCGCCCGAACTACGACCTGTATTGGATGGACACCGTCACCAAGAAGGCCGAGCGCATCACGTTCGCGCCGGGGCAGGACGTGCTGCCGGTGTTCAGCCCCGACTGCAAGCGCGTGATGTGGACCTCCAGCCGCGACGGCCGCTCGCCGACGCAGTTGTACATCGCCGACTTCGCCGCGCCGGGGGGCGAGTAGCGTGGACCCGGCGACGGTGGCGGCGACCTCGAACCCGTTCGCGGTCCTGACCTTTATCGCCGCCCCGGCGGTGCTGACCAACGCCGCGTCGGTCATGGTGACGAGCACCTCGACCCGCTTCGCCAGGGCGGTGGACCGGGCGCGGGTGCTGGCGAAGGAACTCGGCGCCGCGCCGCCCTTGGCCGGCGACGCGGCGCAGTCCCGCATGAAGCAACTCGCCTACGCCAACCGCCGCGCCGCCATCCTCGTGCGCTCGCTCACCGCGTTTTACCTCTCCGTCGGCGCGTTCGCGGGGGCGAGTCTCACGTCGCTGCTCGGCTCGATCCTAGCCGGGAGCCTGGACTCGGCGGCGGTGCGGCACGGGGCGAACCTCGCGGCGTTCGGGTGCGGCGCGGTCGGCGTCGGCGGGCTAGTCGGCGGGGCGGCGATGCTGGTGGTCGAGACGCGCTTGACGCTTGCGATTCTGCGCGAGGAGGCGGGGATGGTGTCGCGCTCGCTGGGGATCGCGCTGCCGCACGCCGAGCCGGCGCCGGTGGCCACCGCCGTCGGGGCCGACGGGCGGGCTACGGCGGGTTGACCACGACTTCCCCGGCCGGGCCGCGGAACAGGATGTCGAGCTGGTTCAGCGCGTCCAATACGACCCACACATCGAACTGGAGCGTCATGGCGACGCCGCCGGTAACGCCCCGGATGTAGGCCGGTTTACCCTGGGGCATCGTGAGGCCGATCCGCTGGCAGTCGGCCCACGCGACCACCGTCGAGTCGGCGCCGGTGTCCGGAATAACGTTGTCGAGGACTAACCCCGGCGCGCCGGGCGCGGAGCGGAACTCGGCGCTGAGGACCGGCAGGGGGTGTGGGCCGTAGGCCGCGTCGTATCCAAAGGTCGCGCCACGAATGCGGTACGGCGTCTCCTCGGCCCCGCACAGCGTCATGAACGGGACGACCCCCAGAGCGCGCGCGTCGTGGCCCACGAATACTGGCAGCCGCCCCGCCGCGACCACGCGGCCCCCGGCGAACGCCACCCACTGCCCCGCGTACTCGCCCAGCAGCGAGTCACGCGCCGCCCAGTAGCCGCGCTCGTTCTCGAACCACTCGGGACTCACCTAGGAGCGCACCCACTCCGGCAGCCCGTCGGCCATGCTCTGCATCGCTTGCCCCCCGGTGGTGCCGGCATTCTACCGCGCCGCGAGCAACTCCCGGATGCGCTCGCTCTCGGCGGGCTTGGTGAGGTGGTGGTCGAACCCCGCCTCCCGCGAGCGGCGGCGGTCCTCCTCGGCGCCCCAGCCGGTGAGGGCGACTAGCAGCACCCCGTCCCGGCCCGGCTCGGCGCGGAAGCGCTTCGCCACCTCGTAGCCGTTCATGGCCGGCAGGCCGAGGTCGAGGAAGACGACTTCGGGGGCGAACTCGCGGGCGAGGTCGAGCGCCTTGGGGCCGTCGTGGGCCACGGCGGTCTGGTGCCCGTCGATGGCCAGCAGCATTGCCAGACTCTCCGCGGCATCGACGTTGTCGTCCACGACCAGCACGCGACGGCGCGCGGGGCGGGGCGGGTAGTGGACCCCCGGATGCGCCCCGGCCGGCTCGAAGCCCGCGCCGGAGAGCAGCGGCAGCCGCACCGTGAACTCGCTACCCCGCCCGGCCCCGGCGCTCGCGGCGCCCACCGTGCCGCCGTGCATCTCGACTAAGCGCTTGACCAGCGCCAGGCCGATGCCCAGTCCGCCCTGGGAGCGCTCGATGCTCTGGCCGACCTGGGTGAAGATGTCGAACACCTTGGTGAGCATGTCCGGCGGAATGCCCACCCCCGTGTCCGACACGCTCAGCACGATGTCGCCGCCGGCGCGCGCGGCCCGCAGCCGGATCGACCCGCCGGGCGGGGTGTACTTGGCCGCGTTGGCCAGCAGGTTCCCGACCACCTGAGCCAGCCGAGTCGGGTCGGCGTCGAGTTCCAGCGGCGCGTCGGGCAACTCGACGGAGAGCCGGTGCCGAGCGGCCTCGATCAGCGGCCGCACGGCCTCGACGGCGGTCTCGGCCACCGCGCGGATGTCGGTGCGGCACTTCTGGAGGCTCACCGCCCCCCGGCTGACGCGGCTCACGTCGAGGAGGTCATCGACCAGGCGCACCAGGTGCCCCAGTTGCCGGGCCATCATCTCCCGCGCCGCGCGGCCCGCGCTGCCGTCGGGGTCGTGCCGCAGCACCTCCAGCCCCGTGCGCAGGGGCGCCAGGGGGTTGCGGAGTTCGTGGGCCAAAGTGGCGAGGAACTCGTCCTTGCGCTTGTCCTGCTCGCGCAGGGCGAGCACCAGCGCCTCGCGCTCCTGGTCGGCGCGCTTGCGCTCGGTCACGTCGCGCTGCACCGCCACCCACTTGAGCACGTTGCCGGCGGCGTCGCACAGGGGCGTGATGCGCCACTCGACCTCGTACTCGGTGCCGTCCTTGCGGTAGTTGGTGGTCTCGCCGACGAACTGCCTCGTCTCGCCGAGGTCGCGCCGCAGTCGGTCCAAAAGCGCGCGGCTGGTCTTCGGCCCCTGGAGCACGCGCGGCGTGACGCCGATGGCCTCCTCCATCGAGTAGCCGGTCATCCGGCAGTAGGCGGGGTTGACGTACTCGATGCGCGGGCCGGGGTACTCCAGGAGCGCCTCGGTGATGATGACCGCGTCGTTGGCCGACTCGACCGCCGCGCGTAACAGGGCCGTGTCTACCATGCGAGTCCACCGGGGTGCCGTCCGTGCCGATCCCGTATGGTAGAAGCGCCCGGCCCGCCCCGGCAAGGCTCTAGCCGATCAGCCCCGCCCCCGAGTTCCCGCCGGAGAGGCCCGCGAACTCCCGCCGCACCTCGCGCAGACCCTCCAGGCACAGCTCGAACTGCGAACTCAGGCGCAGGAGCACGGGTGATTCGGCCGCGCATTCGGGGAGTTGGATGCACCCGGCGACGTGGTAGCCGCGCTTGCCGTGGGCGATGACGTTACGCAAGGGTTCGGGGCCGGGGTGGCGGCGCAGCACCTCGGGGTACAGCCCGCCCCAGAAGAGCGCCAAATCACCCACGCGGCGGTGCATTTCCCGGCGCGCGGAGTCGTCCTGGTCGAGCGCGTCGGCGGCGCGGGCCATCGCCCCGAGTTGCCGCTCGTACTCCTGCGCCCCCGGCGGGGTGTCGATGTGGACGAAGCGGCACAGTAAATCCGCGACGTAATCGATTAAGGGCGGGTCGGCCACGCCGAGCTTGGTGAAGAACGTTTGCTCGGTGACGCCGGCGAACAGGCGGGCGAGTGGGTGACTCGGGGGGATCGCGTCCACGGATGGTACTCCCGGAACGGGCTGGGAACAGACTCACTCGGCGGGGAAGTGGGAGGGTGCCTCATCTGTACCAGACTCGGCGCTAGGAAGTCAACCGAAACCGGCAAGGGGGCCGCGAAAACTTTGCCGCGCTTGACCCCGCCGCTATGGTTCGACATCCCCAAGAGGAGTGCGCCCATGTCGCCGCCCGACGCCCAGTTTATTGCCGACAGTGCCCCCGGCGGCGCCGGCCGGCCCGTCGCCCCGCCGCCCAACCCGCCGAGTGACGGCCAGGCGCTCGACGCCTTCTCCCAGGTGGTCGTCGGCGTCGCCGAGTCGCTGCGCCCGGCGGTGGTTAACCTCACGGTGGGGAGTCCCGGCAACCGCGGCGGCACGGGGTCCGGCGTGGTGTTCGCGCCCGACGGCTTTTTGCTCACGAACTACCACGTGGTGGGCCGGCAGAAGCGCGTGCAAATCCGCCTAATCGACGGCCAGGAGCGCGGCGGCGAGGTGGTGGGGCGCGACCCGTGGACCGACCTCGCCGTGGTGCGCGCCGACGGCAGCAACCTGCCCTACGCCCCCCTGGGCGACTCGAAGGCGCTGAAGGTCGGCCAACTCGTGGTCGCCATCGGCAGCCCCCTCGGCTACGAGTCCACCGTCACCGCCGGGGTGGTCAGCGCGGTGGGTCGCACCCTGCGCGGGGTCTCCGGCCGGCCGGTGGAGAACGTGATCCAGACCGACGCGGCGCTGAACCCCGGCAACTCCGGCGGGCCGCTCGCCGACAGTCGCGGCCGGGTGGTCGGCATCAACACCGCCGTGGTGCAGCCGGCGCAGGGACTCAGCTTCGCGGTGCCGATCGACACCGCGCGCCTGATCCTGCCGCAACTCTTGAAGAACGGCTTCGTCCGCCGCGGCTACCTGGGGTTGCAGGTCCGCAGCGTGCCGGTCGCGCCCGACGTGGCGGCGGGCCTAGGGCTGACGCAGACGCGCGGCGTCGAGGTGGCCCTGCTCGAAGAAGACGGCCCGGCCGAGTTGGGCGGGGTGTGGGTCGAGGACGTGATTCTCAAGTACGCCGGGGAACCCGTGGAGCGCGTGGACGACTTGCATCGGCTGCTCACGCGCTTGCCGGTGGGCGAACCGCAGCCGGTGGAGTTGCTGCGCGACGGCAAGCTGCTGACGCGGGCGGTGCGGGCGGGCGACTACCCGGCGGCGAGTTAGTCTCGTTGATTGCAACTAGCGCTGCGATGCGGAGTCACTTCAAACGCTAGCCGAAACCGGTGTACGACTCTTCGGGTGGCACCTCATGATGGATGCCTACATCGCGGCGCTCTACTGCCCGATGGCGTGCGTGGAAGTAGTTTTCGCCACTTGCCGGGCATCGGGCCGCGTCTTCGCGGTCTGCACTTCGTGCGGCTGTGCTTGGTTGGAGCCGCAGTACGAAACCTGGCGACTTGGAGATGTAGCCAACTGCGTTGTCAACTACCATGAATATGCCCCGATGGGCTTTACTCTGGCCACCCGTGAGGAAGTTCACCGAGCGGGCTTCGAGACACTTGTCGTCGAGATACAGGACGGGGCTGCCTGGGCCGCAGACTTCGCGCGGTTCCACGCCAAGTATTACGCCGATCGGACCTAGAGTCGTTGGGTATGACTAGCTCCCCGCCACGAGCAGTGCCTTCATCTCCCGCACCGCGCGCTCGAACCCCACCAGCACCGCCCGGCTCACGATGCTGTGGCCGATGTTCAGCTCTTCCAGGTGCGGCAAGCCCGCCACGGCCGTCACGTTGTGGTAGTTCAGCCCGTGCCCGGCATGCACTGCCAGCCCCAGCTCGTGAGCCAACTTGAACGCCGATCGCAGCGCGTCCAGCTCCCGCCGCACGGCCTCAATTGTGGTCGCCTCGGAGTAGCTCGCGGTCTGGAACTCCACCGCGTCGGCGCCGTAGAGTTTGGCGCGTTCGACCTGCACCGGCGCCGGGTCGAGGAATAGCGCCACCTGGATGCCGTCGCCCTTCAGGGCGTCCATTGCCCGGCGCGTCGGCGCCTCCGTAGAGACCAAATCGAGTCCGCCCTCGGTGGTGACTTCCTCGCGCTTCTCCGGCACCAGCGTGGCTTCCTCGGGCCTCACCTGCCTCGCAATCGCCACGATTTCCATCGGGCTGGCCATCTCGAAGTTGAGCCGGGTATGGACCGTCTCGCGCACCCGGAACACGTCGCGGTCCTGGATGTGCCGGCGGTCCTCGCGCAAGTGGACCGTGATGCCGTCAGCGCCGGCCAGGGTGGCCAGGATCGCGGCGGCGACGGGGTCGGGTTCGCGCCCGCGCCTGGCCTGACGCACCGTGGCGACGTGGTCGATATTCACTTGCAGGCGGATCACGACTGGCCCCCGCGCTTGAGGTAAGCGAGCACTTCGGCGTAGCGCCCCGCCTCGCGGCTCAGGAGCTTGTACAGGAGCACCGAGAGGACCACCAGCACCGCCTGCATCCACACGCTGGTGAGGATCGGCAGGTACGGCCAGACGACGTTGTTGAGCGCCATCAGCACCAGCACCGCCGGGACGCCGAACTGCGAGACGCGGCTCACCCGGTAGCGGCCGTCGAAGTACATGCGCGCGATCAGCCGGAACTCGCTCAGAAAGGTCCAGCCGCTGAACGTGGCGCCCGCCCGGCCGGCCGCCAGACGGAGTGCCGGCAGGTACTGCCCGACGGCGTGCGGCACGGGCAAGAGCGCCAAGCCCTGCGGCCGGGGCGGCGCCGGGGGCACCCCCTGCTGGGCGCGCAGCACCGCGAGCTGGTCTTCGAGCCGGCGCAGGCGCTCGATCAGTTCGGCACTAGTCTCGGCCGGCGGCGCGGCGGCGAGTGCCGGCGTGCCGTTGCGGCCGGAGTCGTGCGGCGCCTGGAGTTCGGGTGTGGTCGCCACGGCGTCGTGCTCGCTCAGGAATCTCCCCGCGTTGATCTTAGTCGTTCGCACCCCGCGCGGGCGGATTGCGCGCCCCGGAAACGGAGAAACCCGCCGGGGCGACCCGGCGGGTTTCGGCGCGACTCGTCCGCCGGGCTACTTGGCGAGCAGTTCCTTCAGCCCTTTGAGGGCGCGGGCGCTGACCTTGGTGTGGGCGGGCTTGTCCTTGGTGAGCGTTTTTTCGCCGGGCTTGAAGCGGTTATCGACCTCCTTGCCGCCCTTGACCGCCGGCACGCGCTTGGCCTTGAGCTTCAGCAGACCGGGGAGGGTGAGCACGCCCGGCCCTTTCTTGCCGAGGTTCTCGACGATGATGTTGGTCATCGCCTCGAGCGTGGCGACCGCCTGGGGGCGGCTCAGGTCGGCGTGCTCCATGAGCTTGGTGACGAACTGCGCCTTGGTGATCGACTTCACCGGGGCTTTCTCGCCCTTCGCGGCGGTCACGGCGCTCGACTTCCCGGCCTTGCCGCCCTTCGACTCCGCGGCGATTTTTTCGGTCACCTTGTCGCCTTTGGCTTCTTTGGCGGGGGCTGCTTTGGCATCCTTGGCGGGGGCTTTTTCCTTGGCCACGGCGGCGTCTCCTGGTCTGATTGTGGGGGAACAACGCGAAAATACGGGGTTCGCCGGGGTGGTGTCAACTCCGAACCCCCCTCGTCTACGCAGAATATCCCGCTTTTCTTCGGGAAACGCGCACGCATCGCGCGCCGCACTCGCAGATTTCCCGTACAACTGCGCGTCGCGGGCCGCACAGACGCTAGAATCCCAGCCGATCTGGGCCACTTCGCGGCGTGCGTGGGTGCCGGCCCCCTAGCGTGGGCACTAAGATGGCCCCGCACCGCACCCGTCGCACCCGACCCGAGGCACGCTCGCATGGCCCCCCCCACCGCCCCGTTCACCCCCCTGGATGAACTCTGCGTCAACACCATCCGCACGCTCTCGATGGACGCGGTGCAGAAGGCCAACTCCGGCCACCCCGGCGCCCCGATGGCCCTGGCGCCCGCCGCGTTTACCCTCTGGTCGCGCGTGCTGCGCTACAACCCCGAGAACCCCGCCTGGAGCGGCCGCGACCACTTCGTGCTCTCCAACGGCCACGCCTCGATGCTGCTCTACTCCCTGATTCATTTGAGCGGGGTCGTCCAAGACGTGGGCAAGAAGCCCGTGACTCTCGACGAGATCAAGCGCTTCCGCCAACTGGATAGCGTCACGCCGGGGCACCCCGAGAGCCACATCACCGCCGGCGTCGAGACCACCACCGGCCCCCTGGGCCAGGGCTTCGGCAACTCGGTCGGCATCGCCATCGCGCACAAGTGGCTCGAAGCGACCTACTCCCGCCCTGGGTACGAGAAGCTCTTCGGCCAGCGGGTGTGGTGCGTCTGCGGCGACGGCTGCATGATGGAGGGGATCACCTCCGAGGCGTCCAGCCTCGCGGGCCACTTGAAGCTCGACAACCTGTGCGTGATCTACGACGACAACACCATCACCATCGACGGCCACACGGACATCACCTTCACCGAGAACGTCGAGGCCCGCTTCAAGGCCTACGACTGGAACGTGCTGCGCGTGAACGACGGCAACGACCTGCCGGCCATCCTGGCGGCGATGGAGTCGGCGAAGGCGACCGCCGGCAAGCCGACGCTGATTATGCTCAAGACCGTCATCGCCTACGGCGCGCCCAACAAGCAGAACACCCCCGACGCGCACGGCTCGCCGCTGGGCGACGCGGAGATCAAGCTCGCCAAGAAGTTCTACGGCTGGCCCGAGGACAAGACCTTCTACGTCCCCGACGGCGTGTACGAGCACTTCAAGGCGACCGTCGCCGCGCACGGGAAGGAGGCCCAGGCCGAGTGGGACCAACTGTTTGCGAAGTACGAGGCCGAGTTTCCCGAACTGGCCAAGCAGCGCCGGCAGATGGACACGCAGGAGTTGCCCGAGGGGTGGGAGGCGAGCATTCCGACCTTCCCGACGGACGCTAAGGGGCTGGCCACGCGCGAGAGTAGCGGCAAGGTGTTGAACGCCATCGCCGAGGTCATCCCCTGGATG
>CAXTPM010000157.1:8493-9823 GCA_964245865.1 uncultured Fimbriiglobus sp.
CGTCACCGGCATGGTCGGCGAATTCCCCGAGCTGCAAGGGATCATGGGCGGCTATTACGCCCGTGCCGAAGGCCTGCCGGACGCCGTCGCCGAGGCGATCCCCTGGATGATCGGCGGCTCGGCGGACCTGGCGAAGTCGAACAACACCAAGCTCTTGTTCAAGGGCGCCGGCGAGTTCCAGCCGGGCAGCTACGCCGGCCGCAACCTCAACTTCGGCGTCCGCGAGCACGCGATGGGCGCGGCGCTCAACGGCATGGCGCTGGTGAAGGTGCGCCCCTACGGCGCGGGCTTTCTGATCTTCTCGGACTACATGCGCAACCCCATCCGCCTCGCCGCGCTCATGGAAGTGCCGGTGCTGTACGTCTTCACGCACGACTCCATCGGCGTGGGCGAGGACGGCCCGACGCACCAGCCGATCGAGCAGTTGGTGAACCTGCGCGCGGTGCCGAACTTGGTGCTGATCCGCCCGGCTGACGCCAACGAGGTCGCCGAGGCCTACCGCTTCGCGCTCAGGGAGAAGCACCTCCCCGTAGCCCTCGCCCTCAGCCGGCACGCGCTCCCCACGCTCGACCGCACGAAGTACGCCGCCGCGAGCGGGTTGCACAGGGGCGGCTACGTGCTGGCCGACGCCCCCAACGGCGGCGCGCCCGACGTGATCCTCATCGCCACCGGCAGCGAGGTGATGCAGGTCGTCGAGGCGCGCGAGAAGCTGGCATCCGAGGGCGTGCAGGCCCGCGTGGTGAGCCTGCCGAGCTGGGACTTGTACGAGAAGCAGTCGCCGGAGTACCGCAACAGCGTCATCCCCAAGTCGATCAAGGCGCGGGTGTGTGTGGAGATGAGTTCGACCTTCGGGTGGGAGCGCTACGCCGGCGAGGACGGGGCCATCATCGGCATGCGGCACTGGGGGGCGTCGGCGCCCCTAAAGGACTTGCAGAAGGCGTTCGGCTTCACGGTCGAGAAGATCGTGGAGGCGGCGAAGGAGCAGGCGGCGAGGAACGGGGCGGCGAAGGGGTAGGGCGTCCTCCCACAACTGTTCGCGCCACGACCGGAGGTTCTGCGATGGTTGCCTTGCTCGCGCTCGCTTTCGCCGCCGCGCCGGTCGCTGATCGCGTGCGGCTGGTTCCCCCGCTCGCGCTGCTGAATGTCGCCGAGGCCAGGGCGTGGGATTTGGCCGACCCGCGCGAGGCGGTCGAAGACATCCTACGCACCGCGTCGGTTCTGGAACCGAGCGGCGCGGCCCGGCGGGTCCGCGCGGCGTCGGAGCGACTGGCGAAGCTCCCCCCGCCGCCGAACAACTGGCTCGGCCGGCAGGGGGGGCAGGCCCGAATCG
>CAXTPM010000158.1:0-9783 GCA_964245865.1 uncultured Fimbriiglobus sp.
GGCGCACGCAGGGCGCCACGTCGAAGGACATCATGAAGAAGTTGACGGCGCTCTAATTCTAGTCGCCGGAGTGGAGTGCCCTCGTGGTGACGACTGTCGTAGTTCCCAAGCGCCGGATCGCCTTCGGTGCCTTGCTCAGCGAGGCGCCGTGGGACGGGCGCGCCAAGGCGCCGGCGCCCTTGCGCATCCCCGCGACGGTGGCGGCGCGCGTCGCCGCCCCCGCGCCGCAGTCCGGCCGGCTTCCCGCGCCGAAGCAGCGCAAGCGGCTACCGTTCGGCCAACTGTTGGCGAGTGCCCCCTGGAAGGGGCCGCGGCCCGCCCCCGCCGAAGCACCCACCCCCGAGGCCGAGTAGATGTCCGCCCCCCCCGAAACCGCCAGCACCGCCAGCTACGTGCGGCTCCTGAACGGCTACTACAGCCGCCCGGACTACTTCGCCGCCGATGTCGAGAAGGGGACCATCCGCACCCCCGGCGGCACCCGGATTTGCGCCCTCACCGACGACTTCCTGCGCGGCTTCCGCGCGGCCGTGCAGTTCGAGTGCGGCAAGGCGTCCGACCGCATCTTCAAGAAGTGCGGTGTGCGATGGGGTAAGACGTTCGTGGAGCGCTTCGAGCGCGAGATGAGCGACTACTTCGGCGTCCCGGCGCGCGAGATGAGCGCGGGGCTGATCGAGCGCACCCTGGACGAGGCGTTCCGCGCGCACGGCTACGGCAAACTCTCGATCGACTGGGGCGAGTACGACGCGGGTCTGGTGCAGGTCACCCTGAGCGACTCGACCATGCCGGCGGTGGTGGGCGAGTCCGACAAGCCGACCGACGCCCTGATGTGCGGCTTCTTCGCGGCGGTGTTCGGCCACTTCGCCGAGACCGAACTCGACTGCGTGCAGACCGAGTGCCCCAGCCGCGGCGCCCCGGCCGGCAAGTTCCTCGTCGGGCTTTCCGCCCGCCTGAGCGGCGTGCCCAAGCTGGTGGCGGACAGGCTGGGGCACGCGGTAATCGTAGCGCGTGTGAAGGCGAACCCCGTTAGCTAGTCCTGAGTGGAATGAGTCGAGGCTGAGGAGACGACCGTGGCGAACTGGCTGAACCGACTCATCGTGGACTCCAACAACCGGCCCTACACCGGCGAGGAGGCCGAGCGCATCGCCGAGTACGCCGAGAGCCTGCCCGAGCGCCTGGCGTGCGCCAAGAAGCTCGAGGAGAGCGGCAAGTGGCTCGCGCGCCAGCTCAACGACCAGTTCGCCGAGAGGGCGGGCGAGTGGGGCTTGCCGCGCGAGGCGGTGGTCGCCGACTTCATCGACGGCCTCGCGGCCGTCGCCCACGCCATGCTGATGGACGACCCCGACTCACTCGGCGAGAGTGTCGTGGCGCCGTACACGAGCCTCGCGGGCGCGCTGGAACTCGACCCCGAGGAGTTCGGCGGGCTGTTCCGCGCGGCGTGGGACGCGCTCGCCCGGCGCCTGGAACCCAAGCACGCCGCCTTGCTGCGGCCGCACTTCGAGGCGTGCGTCGCCGCCCTCGGCGAACCCGCCCCCGCCCGCCCCGAGTTGCCAGCCGAGCCGCAGTCGCTCGTCGAGACGCACTTCCCCGCCGCCCTGCAAGAGGTCTAGCCCGCCGTGCTCACCATCGCCAGTCTGAACACTTTGGGGAAGCGCTACCCGACCGGCGAGGAGCGCGACCGCCTCGTCGAGTACGCGGGGAGTGTGCGCGCCCGCCTCGCCGCCGTCGAAGAAATGTCTCGCCTCGAGCACGAGGTGGTCGAGGCGACCATGGCCCGCATCAAGGAACTCTACCCGACGTTCCTGCGCTACCACGCGCAGGGCTGGGAGAAGGGCTACCGCGACCTGCGCATACTATTAGAGTTCATCACCAAGTCGATGTACCTCAACGACCAGAAGTTGCTCGACGATCAGGTGCTGACGTGGTGCCGCACCATCTTTAAGTCGCTGAACTTCACGCCGAAGTTCCTGCGCGACAGCTATACCATTCTGCGCGAGACGATCCGCGCGAAGGCGAAGCCGCGCACGTTCGCACTGATGGAGCCGCTCTTGACGCACACGATTCAGTACCTGAGCGATATCCCCGAGCCGGTGCGGCCGGAAGTCTAGTCGCTGCGCTCCAAGTGTGAAGTGAGAAAAGTGAAGTGTGAAAGTAAGAAAAGGCCGAGCCGTGGCTTTTCTTACTTTCACACTTCACTCTTCTCACTTCACACTTTTCTTCCTTACTCCGCCTTCAACTGCGGCTCGAACCCGAGTGCTTTGACCAGGAACGCCCACTGGTCCGCCAGCTCTTCGATCACTTTGGTGGTCGGCTTGCCCGCGCCGTGGCCGGCGCGCGTCTCGATGCGGGCGAGTACCGGCGCCGGTCCCGCTTGGCACTCCTGGATGCGCGCAGTGAACTTGAAGCTGTGCCCCGGCACTACGCGGTCGTCGGTGTCGGCGGTGGTCACGAGCGTGGCGGGGTAGCTCGTGCCGGGTTTTAAGTTGTGGTACGGGCTGTACTTGCGCAAGGCCGCGAACTCCTCGGCGTTGTCGCTACTGCCGTAGTCGTCCACCCAGTAGCGCCCGGCGGTGAACTTTTGGAAGCGCAGCATGTCCATCACACCCACCGCCGGGAGGGCGGCGCCGAACAGGTCGGGGCGCTGGGTAATCGCGGCGCCGACCAAGAGGCCGCCGTTGCTGCCGCCTTGAATGGCGAGCTTCTTCGCGGTGGTATACTTTTCGGCGATTAAATACTCGGCCGCGCCGATGAAGTCGTCGAACACGTTCTGCTTTTTGAGCTTGGTGCCCGCGCGGTGCCAGTCGTCCCCGTACTCGCCGCCGCCGCGCAGGTTGGCGAGCGCGAACACGCCGCCCATCTCCATCCACTGCAAGCGTCCCACACTGAAGCCCGGCGTGAGACTAATGTTGAAGCCGCCGTAGCCGTAGAGCAGCGTCGGGTTGGTGCCGTCGAGTTTGATGCCCTTCTTGTGGGCAATGAACATCGGCACCTTTGTGCCGTCTTTGCTGGTGTAGAACACCTGCTTGGTCTCGTACTTCGACGGGTCGAACTTCACCTGCGCCTGCCGAAATAGTTTCGACTGGCCGGTGAGCAGGTCGTACTTGAACGTGGTCGCGGGGGTGCCGAAACTCGAATAGGTATAGAAGGTTTCGGTGTCGATGCGCCGGCCGCTGAACCCCGCGGCGCTGCCGATGCCGGGGAGTTGCACGTCGCGCACCAGTTGCCCCTGCGGGTCGTAGCACTTCACCAGCGTGGTCGCGTCCTTGAGGTAGCTGCACACGAACTGGTTGCCGACCAAGCTGACCGACTCGAGCGCCTCCTTGGCCTCGGGGACGACCGTCTTCCAGTTCGCCGGGGCGGGCTTGCGCAGGTCGATGGCGATGATCTGCTTTTTGGGCGCCTTGTAGTCGGTCGAAAAATACATCACTGGGCCGTCGTTGCCGACCGCGTCGTATTTATTGTCGTGGTTGTCGATGAGGTTGAGTTGAGCCGCGTAGGGTTCGCCGAGGTCGCGCACCACGATGCGCGTTTTGCGGCTGGTGGTGCCGTCGTTCACGCTGATAATCAGGTAGCGCCCGTCGTCGCTCACACTACCGTTGACGCCCCACTTGGGCTGGTCGGGGCGCTCGTACACCAAAACATCATCCGACTGCGGCGCGCCGAGCCGGTGGTAGTACAACTTCATGTTGACGTTGAGGCTCTGGAACGCCTCGCCCGGCTTGGGTTCGGGGAAGCGGCTGTAGAAGAAGCCGCGGCCGTCGTGCGTCCACGACACCGAACTGAACTTGATCCAGCGCAACTCGTCGCTCAACGGTTTGCCGGTGGATACGTCGAGCACGCGCCAGACGTTCCAGTCGCTGCCGGCTTCCGCCTGGCCGAACGCGGCGTAGCGGCCGTCCTCCGAAGGGCTGAAGCCCGCCAGCGCGATCGTGCCGTCTTTGGTCCACTTGTTGGGGTCGATTAGCTCGCGCGGCGTCGCGTCCAGCGCGTCCTGGGTGAACAGCACGCTCTGGTTCTGGAGGCCGTCGTTCTTGGAGAAGAAGTAGCGCCCGCCGACCTTGGTGGGGGCGGTGATCTTCTCGTAGTTCCACAGTTCGGTGAGGCGCGCCTTGATCGCGCCGCGCTGCGGGATCGACTCCAAATATTTGTCGGTGACTTCGTTCTCGGCGCGGACCCACGAGGCGACTTCGGGCGCGGTGCGCACGTCGTCTTCGAGCCAGCGGTAGGGGTCGGGCACGGCCGTGCCGTGGTAGGTGTCGGAGTGCTCGACCTTGCGGGTGGCGGGGTAGTTCATCTTGGCGTCTTTGTCGTCGCGGGCGGGGAGACTGGTCACGGCGAGCAGGCACGCGGCGGCGGCGAGGCCGAGGCGCGCGGGCATTGGCACACGAATCATGGGGGGTTCCTGCGGGGAATTGCGGGCGGTTGGTTTACGGGGAAACCGGCCGCGCGGGGAGGGCGGCTAGTGCCGCGTGCCCTTCCAGGTGCCGCCGTAGGCGTAGTGGGGGTTGTCCCGTTTCACGGGGTTCACGCACGCGCCGCAGATGAACACCCACGCCTTGGATTCATCCAGGCGGACGCGGTACGCCACCTCGGTGGCCTTGCCGCAGCGGTGGCAGGGCTTGGTCTTGGGCGGGGCGTCGGGGTCGCGCTTCGCCACGGGCGGTCCTCGGTCGGGGTCTCACTTCGCCGCCGGGGCCACCGCGACGACGGTCGGGGGGGCGCCGAGGTACGTCGCGGCGGCGTCCCGAACCGCGCCGGTTTCGGCCCCGGCGACGCGGGCGCGGTACGCCGCCAGGTCGCCCCACGCGAGGGACTTGAGCATCCGCTGGAGTTCGGCGTTCCCGAGCGCGAGCGGCCGCGTCGGGCCGGCGGGGAGTGCCGCCGGGTCCGGCTCGGCCGACTGCTGGGCGAAGCGGCGCTTGAGGCGCCTCACCCTCGGGTCGGTCCAGAACTCGGGGTCGGCCACGCCGGCGACGGCGGCGAGCAGGGCACGCTTCGCGGCGGCGGGGTCGACGCCGGGGTTGAGTTGGAGGCCGGCGAGGAACGCGCCCTCGAGGTCGTTGACCGGCGGGGCCGGCCGGCCGCAGGCAGCGAGGGCGGGGTCGGTGGCCACCGCCTCGGCGACGGCCAGAGCCGCGAGAGTCAGGGCCGGGTGGGCGGGGTCGGCGGGGGGCGGAGCGGGCCAGGCGGCGAACACGTGCCGCGTCGCCACGTCCCAGGTCGCGGCGGAGTCGCCCGGCCTCAGCCTGGGTCGGGGGGCGCCCGGCGCGGCCGGCGCGGGGATCGGCCCGAAGAACGCCCCGACCGCGCGGTGCACCGCCGCCGGGTCGAAGCGCCCGCAGACCACGAGCAGGGCGCGATCGGGCCGGAAGTGTTCGCGCCGGAACCTTTCGACCTCGGCCAGCGTCGTCCGGCCCGTCCGCTCGCGGAGCGGCACGTCGGCCCGGCCGTGGTAGGCGACCTGCGCGAACGGGGCGAGGGCGAACTTCCCGGCGACGGGAAACTTCGACTTCTCCACGAAGTCGATTTCGCCGAGCGTCCGGGGCGCCTCGCGCGCCAGAGTCTCGCGTGACAGCTCGGCCGGGGCGAGCCGGGCCGCCTGCACCTCGATGGCTTTGGCCACGTCGCCGGGGTCGGCCTGGATGTCGAAATACACCGCGTCCGCGAGCGTCTCGCCGTTGGCCCGGCCGGAGGCAACCCACTCGCGCACGGCCTTGGCCTCGCGCGGCAGCGGGTCGTACACCGTAAGGTGCTCGGTAACGTGCGCGAGGTGCGGCACCCCGGCCGGCTCGTCGAGGAATCCTGCGCGCACGCCGAGAATCACCACCGATCGCTCGCACGCCGCGTCCGGCGCCAGCCGCACCCGCAAGCCGTTGGCCAGCGCGAACTCCTCGGGCGCCCCGGCTGGCACCGGCGGGCCGGCAGGGGCCGTAAGGCGCGCGGCCAGAGCCAGCAGCACGACGACTCGCAGCATCGAAGTCACGGCGCGTCCTCCCCGCCCGGAACAGTCGTCACGAACTCAGGCGCCGTCGGCCGCCACGGCCCGCGCCTGCCGAGTCCACAGAAACGCCAGCCACCCCGCGAAGATCACCGCCGTCATCGCCCCGATCACCAGCAGTATTTTCGGCAAGAGCGGGTTGTCGAGTCCCACCGCCTGCGTGGCGACTAACTCGCCGGTGGTGGCGTCGAAGGTGTGGCGGATCGACTCCTGGGTGAACAGGTTGAAGCGCATCGTGTCCACCTGAAGCCGGCCGCTAGCGTACCACAAAAGGTGCGCCGGCGTCGCGGGCAGGGCGTCGGGGTCGCGGATGAGGTCGCGCACGCGGTGGCTTTTCAAGAGCTTGCCGTTGGCGAAGAAACTCACGCCGGGGCCGTCGAGCTGCGCGGCCTCGTCGGCGGCGCTGGGGCGCAGGCGCCCCCCGGTGTACGACTCGGTCTTCCAGAAGTCGCCGTCGATGCGCACCAGGTGAACCCCGTCGGGCGCGGCGAAGCAGTGGTCGTAGGCGCAGTAGGTTGCGTCGGGCAGCCCCCACACGAGTTTGGCGTCGTCGCCGGCGGTGTAGAGGCCGTTGGCGGGGTACTTCGCGCGCAGGTCGAGGAACGCCTGCCGCTCGGGCTTGGGGGCTTTGGCCTCGGTCGCGGGGTCGCCGAGTTGCACGAACACGAACTTGCCGCCCGGCACGGGGAGCGCGAAGCTCGTCGGCTCGGGGATCGGGAAGCCGGCTCGCGCGGGGACGGCGAGCAGCAGCAGAGCGAGGAGCGGGGCGGCGGGTTTCATACCGGGATTATAGCGTCCTGCCATCCGGGCGGGCGCGTCAGCCTTTCATCGACGCCCCCACGAGTTTCACGAACTCGGCGGGGTTGAACGGCTTGGTGACGTAGTGGCTCACGCCGGCGCTGCGGCCGCGCATCTTGTCGAGGAAGCCGTCGCGGCCGGTGAGTACCACCACGGGCACGGTCGCGGTGGCGGGCCGCTGCCGCAGCAGCTTGCAGAGTTGGAAGCCGTCCATGCCGCTGAGTTGGATGTCGATGACGGCTAGCCCGATCTCGGGAGCGGTTCGGAGGAGCTCGAGCGCCTGCTCGCCGCTCTCGGCCTCGATTACGGGGTAGCCGGCTTTCGAGAGCGTGAGCTTGAGCAGCCGCCGCACGGGGGCGCTGTCATCGACCACCAGCACCGGCTTGGCATTCGGGTCGGCGGGCGGTAGCGCGATCAGGCCGCTGGAGCGCGGGGCGGGGGCGCGGAGTTGGGCCAACAGGGCGCGGGCCTCGTCGCAGTCGGGCGACTCGGCGAGCAGGGTCTTGAGCGCGTCGATGGCCTCGGAAGTTTGGCCGGCGTCGGCGTAGCCGCGGGCCAGGTTCAGCCGCGCCTGCCGCAAGCCGGCCTTGGCGCGAGCGTGGCCGGGGTTGATCGACAGCACGCGCTCCAGGCACGCCACCGCCGTGCGGGGGGCGTCGCTCACCGCCGCCAGCCACAGCCACGCCGCCTCGTGCTCGGGTTCGGCGGCGGTGACTTCGTTCAGGAGCTGGCGCGCCAGGTCGCGGTTGCCGGCCCGCGCCTGCGCCACGGCCTCGGCGAGCACCTCCTGGGAGCGCACGCGCAGCCGCCCCGAGTGCTGCCCGGAGGCGGGGGCCGGCGGCACCACCACCGCGCTCAGCGGCACGACCGCGCTGCCGGCGGTGGGGCCGGGGCGGCGCGCGGCCGGCGGCGGGGTTCGCGCCGGCGCGGGCGTCTCGGCGGGGTCCGGCCCCTGGCCCCCGCGGTTGCCGTGGCCGGGGCGCGTGGCGTGCGGCATGCGCTCGGTCTCGCGCTGCGCCCGCCCCGGCTCCACCGCCAGCGGCGCGGGCGGCGACCCGACCAGCGCGCCCAGGGCGTCGGCGAGTTCGCCGGGGGTCTGGTAGCGCTCGGCGGGGTTCTTGGCGAGCAGCTTTTCCATCACCGCCACCAGCGTGGCCGGCACGTCGGGCCGCTCGACTCGCAGGTCCGGCGGCGGGGTGAGTTGGTGCGCGAGAATCTTCTGCGTGAGCGTCTGCCCGTCGAACGGCGGGCGCCCGGCGAGCAGGTAAAAGAGACTCGCGCCCAGGGCGTAGAGGTCCGCGCGGATATCGACGCTCGACGCCGCCACCGCCTGTTCGGGCGCGAGGTAGTCCGCCGTGCCGAGGATGCCGTACCCTGGGCCGTGGCAGGTCAGTCCGCCGGTGGGGTCGTCGTGGAACGACGCCAGCCCGAGGTCGAGGATTTTGACCTGCCCGGAGGCACTCACGATCAGGTTCGCGGGCTTGATGTCGCGGTGGGTCAGGCGTGCCGCACTCACCTCGTGCAGCCCCAAGGCGGCCTGGCGCACGTAGTCGGCCGCGCGGGCCGCGTCCAGGGGGCCGTACCGCGCCACCACCGCGTCGAGCGTGAGGCCGGGGACGTACTCGAGCACCAGGAACACATCATCCCCGGACTCGTCGAGGTCGTAGGCGCGCACGACGTTGGGGTGGTCGATGCGGGCGATGGCGCGGGCCTCGCGCTGGAAGCGCGCGAGCAGGGTGGAGTCGGCGCGGGACTCGGCGGGCAGCACCTTGATCGCCACCCGGTGGCCCATGGTGGCGTGCTCGGCGAGGTAGACCTTGCCCATGCCGCCCTGCCCCAGCACCGCCTGCAGCTTGTACTTCCCGAGGAAGAAGCCGCGCGTCTGGCCGGCCAACAGGCGCTCGGCCTGGTACGGGGTGAGGACGCCGGCGCGCACGAGCTGCCCGGCCAGGTCGTGCGGGCTGGTGCCGGAGTTGGCGGCGCCCCAGTAGGGCGCGAGGGCGTCGGGCTTGGCGAGGCCGACCCTCGCGGCGGCGGCGAGGAACTCGTCGGGGCGCATCACGGCCGGCGGAGTCATGGGCGGAGCGCCTGCGAGGCGGACGGGTGGTCGAGGAGTGAGTCGAGCTTAGAACGCCCGGCCCCGCGGCGCCGCCTCAAACCGCCCCGAATCATCCCGCCGCGCGAACTGTTCGGCTCGCGCGCTAAGCGTTCTTTACAGCGCGCCTCACTTGCCCGGCGGCAGCAGTTTGATCGCCACGCGGCGGAAGTCGATCGGGTGCGACTCGGATTGCAGCGAAATGCTCCCCTCGCTGATGAGCAAACTGCCGTCGGCGGGGATGAGCTTCTTGGCGTCCGCGTCGGCCGGGTCGTACTGCGCCTGCTCGTACTCGAACACCGGCTTGCCGTTGACGAAGTGCTTGATTGCGCCCGCGCCATGCACCTCCATCTCGGCCGTCACCCACACGTCGCCGTTGAAGGTGTCCGAGCGCGAGTTGGTGCAGTGCTGCGTCACCAGCTTGCCGTCGCGCACGTAGTTGGTCCCCGGCGAGCAGACGTTATTCGTGCTGCGCTTCCCCTTGCCGAGACCGCCCAAGAGTTGCGCCTCGATCGAGACCGGGAAGTCTTGGTTCAGCCCCATCGTCTCCGGCTTCTGGCCGTGCAGCATCGCGCCGGAGTTGCGCGTCGCCCAGCCCTCGCCCCCCTTGCACTGCTCGCCGACGAAGTGGTACTCCACCAACAGCCGGTAGTGCGAGAACGTGCCGTCGGCGAACAAGTGGCCGTACTGCTTGTCGAAGGTGTCGTACTGGTCGTAGCGCACCTGAAGCATTCCGTCGGCGACGCGGAAGGTGTTCAGGTGATTCACGCCGAGCTTCTGGCCCCGAATCTTGGGCGTCCAGCCGGCGAGGTCTTTGCCGTTGAACAGCTCCCTCCACTCGGGGTCGGGCTTAGCGCCCGGCGGCTGGGCGAGGGCCGCGGCGGCGAGGGAGACA
>CAXTPM010000159.1:0-9782 GCA_964245865.1 uncultured Fimbriiglobus sp.
GTGGAGCGCCTTGCCCGCCGCCGACGAGGTGCTAGTCGAACGGCTGCGGACGCGCGAGGGGTTCCACCTGTTCGTCTACCCCTTCGAGGGGCGGCTCGTCCACGAGGGGCTGGCCACACTGCTGGCGTACCGGCTGAGCCGGCTCGCGCCGCAGACGTTCACGATGGCGTTCAACGACTACGGCTTCGAGCTGCTCAGCCCGACGCCAATCGACTTCGAGGGTGGCGTGATCCGCGGCATCCTCGACCCCGCGAACCTGGAGGCCGACATCAGCGCGAGCCTGAACGCCGCCGAGTTGGCAAGGCGAAGCTTCCGGGAGATCGCGCGGGTGGCCGGGCTGGTGTTCCCCGGGTTCCCCGGCCAGGGCAAGACGACCAAGCAGTTGCAGGCGTCGAGCAACCTGTTCTACCAAGTGTTCACCGAGTACGACCCCGGCAACCTGCTGCTGGTGCAGGCCAAGCGCGAGGTTCTCGAACGCCAGCTCGAAGCCGCGCGGCTGCTCGCGGCACTCAAGCGCCTCAGCAACGCGAGTCGCGTGGTGGTCGAGATTCGACGCCCGACGCCGTTCGGGTTCCCCCTCTTGGTGGACCGGCTGCGCGAGACGATTTCGAGCGAGAAGCTGGCCGACCGCGTGCGGCGAATGCAGGCCGACCTCGAGCGTGAGGCCGACCGATGACCATCGACTTGGCCGGAGAGCAAGTGACGCTGCACGGCGGCAAGGCGCTCGTGTGGCCGGCGGCACGTACCGTGTTTATCGCCGATACACACTGGGGCAAGGCCGACAGCTTCCGCGCCCTCGGCGTGGCGGTGCCGAGCAGCCTCGCGGCGGACTTGATCCGACTGACCGCGATCCTCGACGAGTCGCAGGCCGAGCGGCTGGTGGTCCTCGGCGACCTCTTCCACGACCGCAACTCCAAGTCGGCCGAGGTGATCGAAGTCGTCGGGAACTGGCGGCGAGGCCTGCCCGGCCTGTGGATCGACCTGATTCGCGGCAACCACGACGACCGGGCCGGCGACCCGCCCGACAAGTGGGACTTCGCCGTGGCCGACGAGCCGGTGCAGTACGGCCCGTTCGCCGCGCGGCACTACCCCGTGCCGACGCCGGGGCTGTACACGCTCGCCGGGCACCTCCACCCCGGCGTCACCATCAACGGGCGAGGCAGGCAGCGTCTGAAGTTGCCGTGCTTCCACCTCGGCGAGTCGGTCGGCGTCCTGCCCGCGTTCGGCAGCTTCACGGGCCTGGCGGACGTGCGCGAACCGGGGCGGGTGTTCGCGGTGTGCGATGGGGATGTGGTGGGGGTCTGATGCTTCCGAGCGGAGGGCGTCAGCCCCCTCGTGTGGACCGAGAACGACTCACACGAGGGGGCTGAAGCCCCCCGCTCAGGAACCGAATCCGACCCGATTTACTTCTTCAGCGTCGCCAAGAACTCCACCAAGTCCCGCAGCTCGCGCCGCGTCAGTTTCTTGTGCAAGTCGTCGGGCATCGCGCTCTTGTCCGGCTTCTCGGCGTCGATTTCCTCCACCGGCACCACGATGACCTTGTTCTCCGGCGTCACGAGCGTGACCTCCTTGGCGGTGCGCGACTTCAGCACGCCCGAGAGCGACTTGCCGTCGGCCGTGCCCACGATTACCGACTGGTAGCCCTCGGCGATCTTCGCGTTCGGGTTGACGATGCTCTCCAGGAGGTAGTCGCGCGGGTGCTTGGCGCCAATGCCGTTCATGGCCGGGCCGACCTGCCCGCCCTGCCCGTCGAGCATGTGGCAGCGCTGACAGTACACGGCCGAGTTGTTGAGGAACACCAATTTGCCGCGTTCCGAGTCGCCGCCGGCGATGGCGTCGCGGTCGCGGGCCAGGGCGTCGGCCTTCACCGCCGCGCGGTCGGCGAGGTCGATCGCCTTGAGCTTGTCCCGTAGTGCCGCGTGCAGCTTCAGCTTGGGCTTGGTCGCCCGCTCCTTCGCCGCCTCCACCGCGTCGAGCTTCAACTCGGCCGGCAACTTGCCCGCGAGTTGCTGGTCGAGCATGCTGGCCAGAGTCTCGTCGGCGACCTTCGACTCCGGCAGTGTGCCGAGTACCCCGAGCAGCAGTTGCTTCTCGACGATGGCCCCCTTTGGGTCGGCCAGCAACTTCGGCAACTCCTCGACGCCGGCGCTCGGGTTGGCCTTGATGCGCACGACCCGCGCCGCGGCCCGCACCAGGTCCACCGGCGAGTTGACCGCCAAACTAGTCGCCTCGGCAAGTTCCTTCGCCTTCAGGGCTTCGAGCGTCAAGAGCGCTTCGACGCGGACTTCCTTGGCCAGCGACTCGTCCTTCACCGTGGCCAGCATCAGTGGGCCGACTTCGGTGATGCCGAGTTTGGCCGTGGCCTGCGCGGCCTCCTTTCGGAGCGAGTCCGGGCCGTTGAACAGGCCGGCCACCACGGGGGTGACCGCGGCGCGGACGACCGCCTCGTCGCGCGGCGCCAGGTCTTGCCGGCAGCCGGTGATCGGGTCGCGCCGGCTCGGCTTCGACCAGTCTTCGAGAAGCTTTAGCGCGAACTCGCGTAGGTGCGGAGTGGCCCCCGGCGTCGCGGCGAACCGGGCCACCCGACTCGCGGCTTCGGGCGTGCCGAGCTTGTAGTTCGCCCCGAGCACCCGGTACAGCACTGGATCGGTCGGCGACTGGCTCGCACTCAGCCCGGCGAGTGCGGGCATCGCGGCGGTGATGTTCTCGTCACAAATTGCACGCGCCGCCTCGGCCTGCACCAGTGGTTCACCATCGGCGACAAACTGCGCGAGTTGCTCGCCGCGCTGCTTGCGGAGCGCGAGCACCACGCCCAGCCGCACGGCGGGGCTAGCAACGTTGGTCGGCTTGGCGGCGTAGGCTGCGACGAGCTTGGCGGGGTCGTTCGTCGCGCGGACCAGTCCCTCGACCGCGGCTTGACGGACGTAGGCGTCGGCGTTGTTGTTCGACGCGAGGAGGTCGAACAGGGGCTGAGCCTCCGACTTGGGGTGCGCCCCGTAGGCGAGCGCAGCCGCCGCGCGCACAGCCAGGCAGTCGTCCTTCAGCAGCAGTTCGGCCGGAACAAAGTTGCCCGAGCGTGGCGGAACGAGGCACATCGCGTGCAGCGCGACGGCCCGGATATCGGGACTCGCGTGCTGGCACTGCCCGGCGACCGCACCCCCATCGCCTAGCTGGCCCATGCCCCAGATGGCGTGCGTCAAGGCGAGGTCGTTGGCCGGCGCGGACAGCACCGACTTCAGCGCCGCGGAATCCTTCCGCCGCACCAACTCGAACTGCGCCTCCTGCCGAACTTGACGGTGCGCGTGCCCCAACTGCTTGACTAGCTCCTCGGTCGTCGCCTTCGTCAGATCGCTCGCAATGATCTTCTGCGCCTCGGCCACGCGCGGGTCGGCCATCGCCTTCTCGTCGCGCACCTTGAAGATGCGGCCCTTGTTGGTCATGTCCCAGCCGCCGATCCAGTCCAGAATGTAGAGCGCGCCGTCGGGGCCGAACTCGCAGTCGGTCGGCACCATCGTCTGGGCGAAGGGGTGCAGGTCGGTTACCTCGAAGCTCGCGCCTTTGCGCTTCACGCCGAGGCTCCAAATTTTGGAGTTCGACGCGCTGGCGGTGAAGTCGGCGGCGAAGAAGTGCCCCTTGTAACGGTCACTGAGTCCGAGGCCGGGGTAGGCGGTCAGGCCCGCCGGGCCGTTGCCGAAGTTGGCGAGGGCGGGCACGACGTAGGCCGGGGGGTGGCTGGTGTCACTCGGCACGTGCCAAATCTGCTCGGCGTTCCAGGGGCCGCGGTTGCCCTGCGGCACCCCCGCGTGGTGCATGAGCGTGCCGTACTGGAACCCGCAGCGCCAGCCCGAGTCGCCGCCCTCGACGATCTGCACCCAGCGCGCTTGATCCCCGGAGTCGGAGTTGTTGTCGTAGGTGAAGAGGTTCCCGTAATCGTCGAACGCCAACTCCTGGGGGTTGCGGAGGCCCATGTGCACGACTTCGAGGTTCTTGCCGTCGAGGTCGCAGCGCAGCACGCAGCCCGAGTCGAAGACCTGCACCGCCTTGCCGCCGGCATCGACCACGTTCACGCCGCGGTCGCCGATGGAAAAGTACAGCTTGCCGTCCGGCCCCATGCGCAGGCCGTGGAGGTCGTGGCCGAGGAACTGCGCGCGGGTGCCGTAGCCGGTGGACAGCACCTTCGGCTCGCCCGCCGCCTTCTCGCCGCCGGCCTTGAACTCGTACAGGCTGGGGATGCAGGTGTAGTAAACGCTCCCCTTGCGCGCGAGCACGCCGGCACCGAGGCCGTCCTTGAGTTGGTTGAAGCCGCCCGCGAAAATGCTCGCGCTGTCCGCGACGCCCTGCCCCTTGGTGTCCACGATCCGGCGGACTTGGTCGGGGTACTCGGTGTAGCCCTTGTAGCCGAACTTCTCGTACATCTTCAGCCGGTCGGCCACACTGCGGCTGCCGATGTCGTCGTCGAGCCACTGCATGAAGCCGCGCGTGTCGGGGACGCCCTTGCCGAAGCGGTTGGTCTCCGCGACGTAGCAGACGCCCTTCTCGTCGAAGGCAAACGCGACGGGGTTGCTCACCATCGGCTCCGCGGCCCACACCGTTGCTTTCAGCCCGCCCTCGATGCTGACGCGCGCCGCGGCCTGCTGGGCGTCGGTCGGCGCGGCCGGCTTCGCGGCGTTCGGGTCGCCGTGGGCCGGGGCGGCGCCGGGTTCTTTAGGCGGAGCGGTCGGCGGGACGGCGAGGGAGACCCCGGCGAGGGCGGCAACAACTGCGGCGGCGGGTCTGAACAGGAACCGGCGGGTCATGCGGACTGCTCCGGGGAGGGGAGGCGTGTGCAAACTCGGGGCGCGACGGGTCGGGTCCGGCGGCATCTGCGGCGAGGGTAGTTTACGCAAGCACTTGCGCGCGGGCAACTTGGCCGGCGCGGCGACTAGAAGCGCACGCGGCCGCCGAACTTCCGCGCCAGCAATTCCCGCCCGCTGACGCTGAACCGGTTGCCGGCGAGGTCGAGCGCCAAGTCGCCGCGCAGCCCGCGCGCCGACGCGAGCAGCGCGGCGGCGCGGTCGCCCAGCCGGTTGTCGCGCAAGTCGAGGCCGGTGAGGCGCTCCGCCCAACCCGTGCGCGCCAACAGCGACACCACCCGCACGAGGTCGCCGTCGGCCAGCCCCATGCGCACGAACCCCAGCCGCGTGAGCTGCGGCAGCGACTCGGCGGCGGGGTATTCGAGCAATTCCCTCAAGCGTGGGTTCGCCTCCAGGTGTCCCGCGGGGGGCACGGCGGACTCGGGTTCGACCCAGGTGAACACGAGTTCCTGCAACTGCCCGAAGCGCGCCAGCGAGTCGAGCCACCCCGGCGGCGGGTCGCCCCCCGTCGAGTCGAGCCATACTAGCCGCCACGGCGCGAGCGGACTCAGCAGCCGGGCTGCGTCGGCCAGGTGAGTTTCGTGGCAGTGCAGGCTCTCGGCGAAGCCGCGCGCGTGGACAACTTGCACCACGCCACTGGGTCCCGCGTCGGCGAGGGCGGCGTCCACCTCGTCGGCGAATCCCGCCCGCGCCGCTCGGGCGAATCGACCGAGCCTAGCACGCTCGGCGGGGTCTTCGCAGCGTAACAGTTCCACCGACGCGCGGATGTACGCCGCCCGCGCCGCTGCCGCCGGATGGCCGCTTTCTTCGAGCGCATCGGCGAAGATCAGGCGCACCAAGTCGTCCGCCGGGCGGGCCAGCACCACGGCGAACAGCGCGTCGGCGTCGGTGGCGAACACGGGCGCTCCGGGGCGAGTCGGCTTCGCCCGCCAGCCTACCACACACCGCCGCGGCGCGCAAAGGGGAAGCCCCGCGCGGCGGCGTGTACAATGCCTCCCGACTCCGACCGCGAGACTAAGGACCGGCGATGACCAGCCGCAACGGCAGCCGCGCGAAAGCCCCCGACCCCGAGCCGCCGCTGCCGGTGGACCTGCCCCGCATCGAGCGCGCGGTGCGCGAAATCCTCAGCGCCGTGGGCGAAGACCCCGACCGCGAGGGGCTGCTCGAAACCCCCGCCCGTGTCGCCCGCATGTACGCCGAAATCTTCGGCGGGCTGCGCACCGACGCGGCGATTCACCTGCGCAAAACCTTCACCCAGGCCCACGACGAGATGGTGCTGGTGAAGGACATCGAGTTTGCAAGCTGCTGCGAGCACCACCTGCTGCCGTTTACCGGCAGGGCGCACATCGCGTACCTGCCCGACGGCCAGGTGGTCGGGCTGTCGAAGCTCGCCAGGGTGGTCGATTCGGTGGCGCGCCGGCCGCAGGTGCAGGAGCGCATCACCGAGGAGGTGGCCGACCTCTTGATGCGCGAGATTCGGCCGCGCGGCGTGGGCGTGATTCTGGAAGCCTCGCACTCGTGCATGACAATTCGCGGCGTCAAGAAGCCGGGGTCAATGACGATCACTAGTGCCATGCGCGGCTTGTTCAAGACCAACCCGATGACGCGCGGCGAACTGATGAGCCTTGTGTTCGGGCGCGGCCGTTGAGCCAGACGAGTTGGCCGGCGGCGCGGGTACTTAACGACCTCCGCGGCCTGTTCCGCGGCGGGCTGGAGTTCGGCCGGGCCGCGCGGTGCGTCTACAGTTTCGACGCGAGTCCGTTCGCGCTCGAACCCGCCGGGGTCGCCGCGCCGCTCGATGTCGCCGACCTGGTTACCCTCGTCGAGTACGCCGCCGCGAACTCGTGGCCGCTGGTGCCGCGCGGTGCCGGCACCGGCCTCGCCGGGGAGTCGCTCGGCGACGGCCTGATCGTGGACATGAGCCGGCACTTCCGCGCGGTCAGTGCCGTCGGCGACGACTGGGTGCGCGTGCAGGCCGGGCTGACGCTCGGCGAACTCGACGCGGCACTCGGGCCGTCGGGGCGGCGCCTGGCAGTGGCTGGCGACACGACCGACGCGCGCACCGTCGGCGGACTGGTCATGACGAACGCCGCCGGGCCGAACGCCGCGAGTGTGGGCGGGGCGGTCGGCATGGTGCGCAGCCTCGCGGCGGTGCTCGACACCGGCGAGGCGTGCGAGGTCGGCACCCCCGGCAAGTCGGCGGCGTGGCGGGGGCTGGTCGGCGAGCCGGAGCGCGGGCCACGCCTCGTCGAACTCCGCGCCCTCACCGCCGCGCTGTTGGCCGAGCACCGCGAGCTGATCCAGTTGGCCCGCCCCCAGACGCGCCACAACCGCCTCGGCTACGCGCTGCCCGAGGTGCTGGGCGCCGCCGGACTCGACCTCGTGAAGCTGTTCGCGGGTTCGGAGGGGACGCTGGCGGTGGCGACCGAGTTCACGCTGTCCACCGAGCCGCGACCGGCATCGGTGTCGTACCTGGCGCTGGGGTTCGAGTCGATCGACGCGGCGGTCCTCGCCGGGCTGTCGCTGTGGAACGCCGGGCCGCTGGCGCGATGCGAGTTGATCGACCAGCGCCTGCTGAGCCGCGCGCGGGCCGGGGCCGACGCCCCCGCCGGGCCGGTGGCGGCGCTGGGTGCGGCGCTGCTCGTGAGTGCCGAGTCCGACTCGGCCGGCGGCGCGGCGGCGCAACTAGCGCGGATCGCGCGCGACCTGGCGGCGAAGCACGGCGCGCTCATGCTGCACGGCCCCGCCGAGGGCGGCCCCACGCGGGGGCTGATCGCCGCCGCGTCGGACCCCTGGCCCAGCCCGGTGCCGGGGGCGCGCCTCGTCACCGGCTTGGAAGATGTCGCCGTCCCAGTCGAGGAGTTACCGCGGTTCCTGCGCGACTGGCGGACGCTGCTCCAGAAGGCCGACGTGACCGCGCTCTTGCGCGTGCAAGTCCTCACCGGGCAGGTGCAGACGCGGCCGTGGGTCGACCTCGACCGCCCGGCCGAGCGCGAAAAACTCTGGGCGCTCGCCGACGCGATCCACGCGCGCGCCATCGCACTCGGCGGCACGGTGAGCGCGGCGCACGGCACCGGTCTGGCGCGCTCGCCGTGGGTCGAAAAACAGTACGGCCCCCTCGCGGCGGTGCAGCGCGAGCTGAAGCGCGTGTACGACCCGCGCGGCATCTTCAACCCCCACAAACTCACCGGCCCCGACCCCAGCCGGCCCGCGTGGCCGCTGCGCGCCGTATCCGCGAGGCCGGCGCGGGTGCCGCTGTTGGCGTGGACGGCCGAGGAGTTGGCCGCGCAGGTGCAGAACTGCAACGGCTGCGGCGCGTGCCGGACGCGCGTGTCGTCCGGCGAGGGGGACGGCCCGCGCATGTGCCCTGCGTTCCGCGCGCAGGGGACCGAACCCGCCGCCCCCCGCGCCCACGCCAACCTCATGCGCGCCGCGCTCGGCGACCCCGACCCCAACGCGCTCCTGAGCGGCTTCGAGGCCCGCGCGGTGGCGGCGACCTGCACACACTGCCAGATGTGCCGCACCGACTGCCCAGCCGGGGTGGCAGTCCCCGACCTTGCGCTCGAGGTGAAGGCCGCGCACTTCCAGGAGCACGGCCTCGGGCGCACCGACTGGGTGATGGCCCGGCTCGAAACGTTCTCGGTGCTCGGCAACAAGTTCGCGCTGACCGCCAATACGGTCCTCGGCACCCGCCCCGGTCGGTGGCTCGCCGAGGCGCTGTTCGGGGTCAGCCGCCGCCGCACCCTGCCCCGGTTCGCCTACCGCAGCTACCTGTGGCGGGCGTGGCGCTCGGGACTCGCGCGACGCCCCGAGCCGCTGCCGCCCGGCGTGACTCGGCGGCGGGTGATTTACTTCGTGGACCAGTTCGCCAACTACCACGACGTGACGGTGGCGACCTCGGCCGTGGCACTGCTGAAGCTCGCCGGGTGCGAGGTTCACGTGCCGTGGCGGCAGCGGGCGTCGGGCTACGCGCCGTTGGTGCAGGGCGACCTGGAAAGTGCCCGCGACGTGGCGAGGTACAACGTCCGCACACTCGCCCCCCTGGTGCGCGACGGCTTCGAGGTGGTGTGCAGCGAGCCGACGGCGGCGCTCGCGCTGAGCCAAGAGTACCCGCGTCTGCTGGGCACGCCGGACGCGAAACTGGTGGGCGCGCACGCGCGCGAACTCACGGCGTACCTGCTGGAGTTGACCGAGTCAGGCGCACTCCCCGCGTCGGCGGGCCGCATCGACGCGAACCTGGCGCACCACACGCCGTGCCACCTGCGGGCGCTCACTGGCGGCGCGGCCCCCGCAGCGGGGCCGATGCTGTTGGCTGGCATCCCCGGCGTCCAGGTGTTCGCGCTCGAGGCCGGCTGTTCGGGGATGGCCGGGCCGCGGGGACTGCGGGCGGACTGCTATGATGAGAGCAGGCGCGCGGGCGCCGGGCTTGCCGCCGAGTTGGCCAAGCCGCGTGTGATCTACGGGGCCACCGAGTGCAGCTCGTGCCGGATGCAGATGCAAGAACTTTCGGGCAAGCGCACGCTCCACCCCGCGCAGTACCTGGCGCTCGCGCACGGGCTGGTGCCGAGCCTGCGGAATCGACTGGCCCGGCCTCTGCGGCGGAGGCTCACCGATTGACCACGTTCGCCGTCAAGCTGTTCGCCCGCGCCGCCGAACTCGCGGGGGCCACCGAGGTCGGCGTGGCCGTCGAACTGCCGGCGACGGTCGGCGACGTGGTGGCCGAGTTGGTTGACGGGAACGCCGGGCTTGGCGGGCTGCTCCGCCGCTGCCGCGTCGCCGTCAACTTGGCGTTTGTCAACGCCGACGAGCCGGTGCGGCCCGGCGACGAGATCGCCGTGATTCCGCCCGTGAGCGGGGGCTAGCCCATGACCGAGCGCCGCTTCCTCACGCGCGACGAGATCGACGGCGCCGCGCTGTTGCGGCGCGTGC
>CAXTPM010000160.1:0-9670 GCA_964245865.1 uncultured Fimbriiglobus sp.
TGCCGTCGGCCGAGTTGTTATCGACGACGAGTACCTCGTAGTCGAGGCCCGGCGGGACTCGGAGTTCGGCGAGGCGCGCGAGGGTTCGGTCGAGCAGGGCCGCGCGGTTCCAGGTGCAGATGGCCACGGTGATGTCGGTCACGCGGCACCCCCGGCGAAGCGAAACACCGTCAATTCGCCGCGCGCCTCGGTAGTGTGCGGGAACGGCCGCACGGCGGCGCCTACGACCGAAGCACATTCCGGGCCGTGCAACTCGATCACCAGCCGCCGGACGCGCGGGAGCCACAATTCGGGGCGCGCGGCCGGGGCGAACAGCTCGACCTCGGCGCCCTCGATGTCGAGCTTGAGCAAGTCCACCGTGGCGAAGCCGGCGCGGTCGAACACCCCGGCCAGCGGCACGCCGACTAGGTCGGGCGCGAGTCCCGGCGCGCACGGCTCGGCGCGCACGGCCCACTCGCCGCCGGGGAGCGGGTTGCGCACCAGGCGCAAGGGCGCTGCGTCGGGCCAGAGCGCGGCCTGGATGAACTGCACCCGCCCGCCGTAGGGCGCGAGCGCGCGGCGGGCCACGGCGAGGTTCGCGGCGTCGGGTTCCACCAGCGCCACCCGCGCCTGGGGGTAGCGGCCCAGCAGGTAGGCGCTGGTGAGGCCGACGTTACCGCCGCCGTCCACGACCGTGCGCAAGGGCGGGGTCTCGGCCCCCACGCACCCGTACTGCCGCTCGCCGAAGACTTGCAGGAGCACGCCGGCGTCGGAGCTGCCGGGGCGGACGAACACGGGGTGCCGGCTACCGTGCACGCGCACCGGCCACGGCTTCGGGGCCGCGCCGGGCCGAGCGCGCCCGGCGAGTTCGGCGGCGGCGAGGCGCAGCGCGGCCGTCGGGCCGAGATCGGCGAAGCGCGCGTAATCGCGGCGGAACTGCGCCAGTTGCCAGCGCAGGTCGGCGAGGGAGTGGCGGAACTGGGTTGTGAGGCGCGGGGTCACGCGGCGAATCCGTTCGGGGGCTGCGGGCTTTCGGATTTCTGAGCGGTGTGTGTGAA
The DNA here is from genome assembly GCA_964245865.1 of uncultured Fimbriiglobus sp. Classification (GTDB taxonomy): domain Bacteria; phylum Planctomycetota; class Planctomycetia; order Gemmatales; family Gemmataceae; genus Fimbriiglobus. The sequence goes on from CAXTPM010000160.1 coordinate 1,038, forward strand.
CCCCCGAGCGCGCCGGGAGCACGCACGGCGCCGAGGTCGGTCATTCGCGCTTCACTCCGGGGGTTCACCCCCGCTCGGAAGACGGAGGGTGATCCACTACCCTACCGCCCCCCACGCCTGCGGCGCGACCCAAACGCCCTGGTCGGGGTTGGTCGAGAGGTGCAGGTGCCGCTCGTCGCCGACCACGTCCAGCACCACCGCAGCCTCCACTTCGTCGAGGACCGATCCCCCCTCGGTCGCGGCCGAGAGGTTCACCAGGACCGTCTGGCCGGGGCGAATCTCGGCGTGGCTCAGGCGGCATTCGAGTGTTTGCTCGCCGGGCTTAAGGCCGTAGGCAAAGCCCGCCTCGCGCGTCCAGCCGCTGACGATGCGGGTGCCGTGCAAACTCTGGACCGCCACCGCCACCGTCACGTCGGGGATGGCCACGCCGGAGTCGATGGTCATGCGCACGGTGAAGTCGCTCGAACTCGTGAACACCGACGCGGGCCGGCCGTCGGCGTCGAGGACACTCGCGCGCACGAAGCGCGCCCGGCCGTCGCCGGCGCGCCGGGGCTTCGAGCGCAGGTCGCCCCCGCGGGAGTCTTCCAGGAGTTGGTCGAGGTAGTGCTGCGTGACGGCCTCCGCGGGGCCGACTTCTTGCACCGTGCCGGACTTGAGGAACACCGCGCGGTGGCACAGCCTCGGGATGAGCTGCATGTTGTGCGAGACGAACAGGATCGTGCGCCCCTGCCGGGCGAGTTCGGCCATGCGGTCGATGCAGCGGCGCTGGAACGTCGCGTCGCCGACGGCCAGCACCTCATCGACGATGAGGATGTCGGGTTCGAGGTGCGCCGCCACGGCGAACGCCAGGCGCACGTACATGCCGCTGGAATACCGCTTCACGGGGGTGTCGAGGAAGCGGCCGACCTCGCTGAACTCCACGATCTGGTCGAACTTCCGCTGAATCTCCTTGCGCGTCATCCCCAAGATGCTGCCGTTGAGGTAGACGTTCTCCCGACCCGTGAGTTCGGGGTGGAAGCCGGTGCCGACTTCCAAGAGACTCCCCAGCCGGCCGCGCACCTCAATGCGCCCGGAGGTGGGGGTGGTGATGCGGCTGAGGAGCTTGAGCAGCGTTGATTTGCCCGCGCCGTTGCGGCCGATGATGCCGACGACCTCGCCGCGCGCCACCTCGAAGTTGATGTCGCGCAGCGCCCAGAACACCTCGGCCTCGTCGCCGATACTGCCCGGCACCGCGAGCGACTTGAGCTTGCCCCAGGTGGCCCGCGCGGCCGACTTGACCGACTGCGACAGGTTCGCAAACCCCGCCGGCAACTGGCCGACCTGGTAGCGCTTCGACAGGCTCTCGACCTTAATCGCGGGCTTCAACGTGACCATGGCGCGGGGTGTCACTCGGAAGGTGTCGGGAGTTGGGTCGAGACGCGGCGGTAGAGGTCATCGACCACCCAGTGGAACGCCGCGAGGTGCGCGGTCTCGACCAGCCCCATGTCGTCCACCGCCACGTGCAAGTTCTGGTGCGCGAGTTGCCGCAGGTGCCCGCCGCCGAAGCCGGTGCAGCCGAAGGTGCCGACGCCGTTCCGGTTGGCCCACTCGACCGCCGCGAGGATGTTTTTGCTGTTGCCCGAGCCGCTGATCGCCACCAGCAAGTCGCCGGGACTGGCGAGGTTTTTGAGCTGCTCGACGAACACGCGCTCGAACCCCTCGTCGTTGGCCCACGCGGTGATGTAGGCGGTGTTGTCCGTGAGGCTGAGGATGCGCACGCGCTTCTTGCCGTCGGTGCTCAAGTCCGCCGGCAGGTCGAGGCTCCCTTTGCCGATGTCTTCGGTGAGGTGCGAGGCGTTGGTGCCCGAGCCGCCGTTGCCGACGACGAACACCATGCGCCCGGCGAGGTAGCGCTCGTAAATCGCCGCCGCGAGCGCCTCGACTTCGGCGGGGTCGATCTTGTCGAGTTCGGCGGCGAGCCGGGCGAAGAACGGCCGGACGGCCAGGGTGGCTCCGAGCATGGTGTGCCCCTCCTGGGCGGTTAGAGCGTGTCGGCCATGGTGTGCTCGACGCGGCGGAAGTACATCAGCCCGCCGACGACCACGACGAGGGTAAAGAGCGCCGAAATCGCTAGCGCCGGCCACTCGAACGGCTCGCCCAAGAGGCTGGCGCGGAAGTTCGCAATCAGCCCGTGCATCGGGTTCAGCCACAAGATTTCGGCGCGCAGCCCCGCGGGGTACTTGCTCGGCGGCAGGTAAATGGCAGTCGTTGAGAACATCCACAACTGCATGCCGAAGGTGAGCAGGTAGCGGAAGTCGCGCTGCGTGGCGATGAGCGCGGAGAGCAGCGTGCCGACCCCGAACGACGCCAGCGCGAGCAGCGCCACGAGCAGTGGGGCGAACGCCAATCGCCACGTCGGCGCCGGGCCGGCCACGACCAGCCACACCGCGAGCACCACTAGCCCCACGGCGAAGTCGAACGTGGCGGCCCCGACGTTGGAGGCCGGCAGGAACACGCGCGGGAAGTAGGTCTTCGTGACGAGGCGCTCGTTGCCCACGAGGCTATTGGCCGCGTTGGCGGTGGCGTTGGCGAAGTACGTCCACGGCAGCACGCCGGAGAGCACGAACAGCACGTACCGGCCGGCCGAAAGCCCCTCGGAGACCTTGCCCATGTAGCCGAAGAAGACCGCGAACACGACCACCGTGGCGAGCGGCTGGAACACCGACCAGCCCACGCCCAGCACGGTCTGCTTGTAGCGCAGTTTGATGTCGCGGAGGGTGAGGAAGTAGAACAGCTCGCGGAAGCGCCAGACCTCTCGCGCGTCGGCCATGGTCCAGGTGCGCCGCCCCTCGATCACGGTCAGCATGGCGTCGGCCGGTTCGGGGACGGGGGCGGGCCGCAGTGCGGCGGGGCGCAGCGCGGGCGTGCCGGCCACGGGGGTGCGGGTGGAGGGGGCGGCGGGGGTCAGGGCGGTCGAGTCCTCGGTCAGTCGCACGGCGCGGGCCTCGGGGCGAGCCGCCCCCGCCGGCCAGTCCGGCGCGGGGCGAAGCAGTGCCAGCGTAGGACCAAAATACGAACCCGGCGGCGGAATAGCTAGTCCGGGTGGGCGGACGCACTACAACAAGGTCTCCCACCCACGACAGGGGCCAGCCATGCCGGCGACTTCGGCGATCGGATACGCGGACCAGGCCGGGCGCACCGGCGACTCGCCCATTAGCTTCTTCGTCAAGAAGGCGCTCGAGACGCCGGGGCTAATTAGCTTCGCGGCCGGGCTGGTCGATGAGGCGAGCCTGCCGGCCGGCGCGGTCGCCGAGGCCACCGCGGCCGTGCTCGCCGACCCGGCGCACGCGCGCCGCGCGCTGCAGTACGGAAGTACCCAGGGCTTGCCGCAACTGCGCCGCCAGGCGCTCGAGCGGGTGTGCGGGGCCGACGGCCTCGACCCGGCGGCGCACCACCTGGATGCCGACTGCGTGGTGCTCACCACCGGCTCGCAGCAGATGCTCTACCTACTCGGCGAGGTGCTGATTAACCCCGGCGACATCGTGATTTGCGAGGCGCCCAGCTACTTCGTATACCACGACTGCCTAAAGAGTCACGGCGCCCGCGTGATGGGCGTGCCGATGGACGGCGACGGCATGCGCACCGACCTGCTCGAAGAGTTGCTGGTGCGGCTCGAGGCGGCGGGCGAGTTGCCGCGCGTGAAGCTGATCTACACCGTCGATTACTTCCAGAACCCCACCGGGCTGACACTCTCGGTCGAGCGCCGCCGGCACGTCTACGAACTCGCCAAGCGCTTCAGCCGCCAGCACCGCATTCTCGTGCTCGAAGACGCGGCCTACCGCGAACTGCGCTTCGGCGGGCCGGACTTGGTGAGCATCAAGAGCTTCGACACGACCAACGAGTACGTGATCTACACCAGCACCTTTAGTAAACCCTGCGCGCCGGGGCTGAAGTCCGGCTACACGCTGATGCCGAAGGAACTCGTGCGGCCGACGTGCAACCTCAAGGGCGGGCACGACTTCGGCAGCTCGAACCTGAACCAGCACGTCATCGCCCACCTGATTGAGTCGGGCGCGTTCGACGCCCAGGTCGAGGCGCTGCGGCCGGTCTACCGCGCGAAGGCCGGGGCGATGGTGGCCGCACTCGAACACGAGTTCGCCGACTGGCCCGAAGTCACATTCAGCCGGCCCGCCGGTGGCTTGTACGTCTGGGTGACGTTCCCGCCGAGTATCGACACCGGCAGCGGCGGCCAACTGGTCGGGCCGGCGCTCGAGCACGGCGTGCTGTACGTCCCCGGCGAGTACGGCCACGTGCCTGACGAGTTCGGGTTCGTCCCGAAAAACGAGGCCCGCCTGAGCTTCGGCGTCGCAGACTTGAACCAGATTCCCGAGGGGGTGCGCCGGTTGCGCGAGGCGTGCCGGGGGCTTGAAGGCGCGGAAGTTGCACCCGAGCGCGGGGCGGAAAATCTGGCCGGGGCGGGGGCGAAAGTCTTCTGACCCGCCGCGACCCCTGGAACCACGCGACATGCTGCTCGCCCTGCTCTTGCTCCTCCCGCTCGACGCCCCCCCCGTAGCACCGGCCCAGGAGCAGCAACTCGCAGCGCTGTTCCGGCAACTCGTGCTCGACAAGCTCCCGACGCCCTTGGTCGAGAAGTCGCACAACTGGAATCACCAGCGCGAGGTGGTTGTCGGTATGAAGTTCCACCGCGGCCGGCCCGAGGTGCAGAAGGCGGTTCGCAACGACGGCGTCTGGCAGAACCTCAAAGTCGAGGCCATCGACCCCGCCAACACTCTCAGTCTGGGCATCAGCGACATCGCTAGCGTCGAGGCCGGCAAGACGACGTTCCTGGTCACGCTCGCCCAGCCGGTGCGCGCCTGGCACGAGACGCAGGTGTGGAAGTCCGGCGCGCGCTTGGTGGGGAGCACGACCCAGGCAAGGGTGCGCGGCGTGCTGAAGTTGCGCTGCGAGTTGGCGAGCCGCGTCGAACTGCCCGGCGGGCAGTTCGTCCCCGTGGCGGTGGTGCGCCTGCACGTCGTGAGTGCCGACGTGGGCTACGACGGCTTCGTGTGCGAGCAAGTCGTCGGGCTGCACGGCAAGATGGCCAAGGTGACGGGCGACGCGCTCAAAGCCCTCGTGACGGCCATCAAGCCCGACCTCGAAGCCAAAGCACTCGAGCGGGCCAACGCCGAGGTGGTCAAAGCGGCCGACACGCGCGAGGTGCGCCTGGAGTTGGGGCGACTCCTGAAGGGGCAGTCGCCGGTGGTGAAGTAGCCCGGCCCGGCGCTTGCACGGGGACCACGCAGTCGCTAGGCTAGTGGCACCCCCCAACTTCCCCCAGGGCGTCCACCGTGGCGGATTACCGAACCTGCAGGCAGTGCTTTGTCCGCGTGCGCGTCGTGCCGGGCGCGACCTACCTGTGTAGTGCGTGCAAGCGGCCCCTGCCCGGCCTGGAGGCCAACGCCCCGGCCGAGGGTGCTTCGGCGCCGCCGGCACCGGGGCTGGCGCGGCCGGCCCCCGCAGTGGCCGGGGCAGTGCCGGTGCAACTGGTGGTGGAAGGCGTGGCGCCGGCCCCGCGCCGCGCGACAGTCGTAGCCGTTCAGCCGCCGCCGGAGGGCGCCGCGCCGCCGAAGTCGTCGCGCCGCCGGGCCGACGACGAGAACGACGACGACAAGCCGGGGCGGAAGCGCGAGCGCGCGAAGCTGCCGAAGCAGGGCGGCGTCGGCCTGAAGCGCATCCTCGGCGCGGTGCTGTCGCTGCTGGTGGTCGGCGGCCTCGTGGTAGGTAAGGTCTGGCTGAAGATGAAGCCGGACAAGGCACTGCCGGCGCCGGCGGCGTTCGGCCCCGCCGCCAACCCCGCCGGCGCCGACCTCGCGCTCGGGGCCGAGGCCGCGCGGGAGCGCGACGCCCGAGGCCTCGTCTGGGTGGCGCGCGACTACCCTAAGCTCGGCGCCCGCGCGGAGTTCCCCGGCCACGTGACCGAGTGGCCCAACCCGATCCGGCTGTTCGGCCGGCTCGTGCCGTGCAGTACGGCGACCTCCGACCCCATCGCGTTCCTGACCTTCGAGTTGGTGGCGATCCCCAAGGACAAGGCTCCGCGCGCGCTGCCCGAGGTCGCGGCCGCAATCGCAGCCGAGCGCCTGCACGGCGCCCAGGCCGAGGCCCAGACCGAGCCGCGCAACCGCGACCTGGGGTTCGAGGCGCTGCGGGTGGTGCGCGACGACCACTTCTCCGGCAAGAGCACCGTCTACGGCTGGTCGTCGGACGCGGCGTACCACTTCGTCGTCGTATCGGAGGGGGGCAACCGCTCCGGCCCCGAGTCGCCCACGGTCAGGCGGCTCACCGAACGCTTCCTGAAGTCGATCAAGCGCCTGAACGCCGCGTCCCCGCCCGCCGACGCCACGGCGATGGCCCCCGGCGCGGGCGATCCAGACCCGTTTACGCCCGCCCCGAGCGCCCCGGCCTCGCCCGGCACGGGGGAGGCGAACCCGTTCACCCCCGTGCCGCCCAAACTCCCCAAGCGCCCGGCCCCGCCCACCAGCCCGCCCACCAAGTCGCCGCGCCCCACCCCGGCCGCGCGCAAGAGTGCCTTCGCGGAAGCCGGCAGCGTGGCCAAGCACCTGGCGGCGCTCGACACCGGCCGGGATACCGACTTCCTCACCGTCGAGGCGGGGAGTAAGCCCGGCGAGTTCCGGGTGATGCGCTACAGTCTACCGAAGTGCCAACTGATCGGGGCGCAGAACTTCGACGGCGACATCGCCGAGGCGGTGTTCGACCCCGAGTACCAGCGGCTGTTCGTGGCCACCACGAGTACGCCGCTCGTCGCCCCCGGCCTGCCGCGCTCGCTCGCCGGGACGGGGACGGTGCGCATGTACTCGCTCAAAGAGTTGCTCGGCCTCGACCGCGAGAGCCGGGGCGAGGCGCTCAAAAAGGGGGCCGCGTCCGCCGAGGCACCCCTTACGAATCGGCACGTGCGCGGCCTCAAACTCGGCACCGACGGCGAGTGGGTGGTGGCCATCGCCCAGGCGCCCAGCGGCGAGGGCAAGTCCGCCAAAGCCGTCGGGCCGCAGGTGCTCAAGTTGGACGCCAAGACGCTTGCTGTTAAGGGGCAAATCGGCTACGCCAAGACGCTGCTCACGGTGGCCGTGAACCCGACGACCGGCGACGTGGCGGTGGTGCCGCACCCCTTCAACCCGTTCGGCGCGCTCGCCCTCGGCACGCCGGACCCCGACGCGACGCTCGAACTCATTGACGGCGCGAAGTGGGCTAAGAAGCGCTCGGTGCGGCTCGACTTCAACCCCGCCGGCGCGGCCTACTCGGCCAAGGGGGCGCTCGTGGTGTCCGGCGTGCGGGGCACTCGGGGGGTGCTGGTCGGCATCAACGTGAAAGGCGCCGACGAGGTGACGAACTACTCGAAGTCCGACGACCGCGGCCCAGTCCCCTACGGCGAGGTGCAGATGCGCCCCGACGAGAGTGAACTGGCGATCAGCCCGCACGAGGGGCGCGTGGCCGGGTATCTGCCGCCCGGCGTGTCCGACCGGCCGGACCTGCCGCGTCGCTTCGTGGCGGCCCCGGCATCGCACCTGAGCCTCGTGGCCGACGGCAAGTTCCTGGTGAGCGCCGCCGGGGCGGTGTTCGACCTGGCGGCGAGCAATAAAGCATTCGCGGAGAAGGCGCTCGCCGGGGGGCCGGCCGAGGAGAAGGCAGGCGGGGACTAGCGCTCGCCGGACTCGCCGCGCACCAGTTTGAGCGCCAGTTGCGCCGACTGGCGGACCAGTTCGCACTCGTCCCGCGCGGCGTCGGCCAGGGTGGGCAGCGCCGACGCCGCGGCCGGGCCGATGCGCCCGAGCGCCTGGGCGGCGTAGGCCCGGCAGGTGTCATCGACCTTGGGCGCGGGGGCGCTGGTTGCCAGCGGCGTGCCGAACGGCGGCGTGGAGTCGAGCGCCCCGCGCGGCGGCGGGGTGGTGCCAGCCGGCACCAGCACGTCGCACAGCGCCGGCACCGCCGCGGTGGCAGCCGGGCCGATCCAGCCGATGGCCAGCGCCGCCTCGCCGCGCACGAACGGGTCGCGGTGGCGCAGGTGCGCTAAAAGTGCCGGCAGCGCGGGGCGCCCGATCTCGCTGAGGGCTTTGGCCGCGAGCCGGCAGAGTACGATGTTGGTGCCGCGCATCGCTTCGGTGAGCGCGGGGATCGCCTCGGCCGCGTCGGCCTGCATGTTCCCTAGAGCCTGCGCCGCGCCCGAGGCCGTCCGCGGGTCCGCGTCGCGCAGCGCCTGGCAGAGTGGCGCCACGGCGGGGAGTGCCAGGGGGCCGAGCTTACCCAGCGCCCAGACCGCGTTGCGCCGGACGTACTTGTCGGCGTGGCCGAGCATCGCGCACAGGTGCGGCAGCGCCTCCGGACCCATCAGCCCCACGGCCTGCGCGGCCGCCTCGCGCACTGCCGGGTCGTTGTCGCGCAGGCACTGCACCAGTCCGGGGAGCGCGTCCTTGGCGAGCCACCCCAGGCGCCCGAGGGCTTTGGCGCTGCGGCAGCGGACATCGGCCTGCGGGCTTCGGAGCGTCCGCATCAGGTCCGGCATCGGGTCATCGACGGTCGGCATTCGCATCCACGCCTGCCAAGTCTTGGGGGGGGCCGCTTCTTCCGTGCCCCCCAAGACT
>CAXTPM010000161.1:0-9663 GCA_964245865.1 uncultured Fimbriiglobus sp.
CCGCCCGCTGCTGAAGTCGATTGCCGGTCACCTGACGACGCTGCTCACGCTAGTCGGCCTGGGCGCGGTCGGGTGGTGGGGCGTCTCCACCGGCTGGAAGCTCGAAAGCCCGTTCGCCCGCGCGGCCGACGCCGACGACGACAAGGGAGGCCCGCCCGAGTCGTCGCGCATCAAGGCGACCCAGCCGCCGCCGGGGGCGCCGCCGGAGCTGCGCGGGCGGGTCGAGTTCGCGTCGGCGGGCGACGTGGCGCGCGCCGGGCTGGCGTTCGAGCCGGCCACCACGCAGGCGGTCACTGACGCCGTGACGGCAACGGGCACGGTGAACTACCTGCCGGGGCGCGTGGCGCAAATCTCCTCCAAAGCCGCCGGCACCGTGTGGTGGGCCGAGGCCGCGCCGGGCCAAGCAGTGGGGGCCGGCGACGTGCTGGCGCTGATCGACGCGGCCGAGGTCGGCCGGCTGAAGGGCGAACTGCTCTCCGGGCTGACCCAGGCCGCGCTCGCCGAGCAAACTCAATCCCGGATCGAAACTGCGGCGGACGGTGGGGCGGTGCCGGCGGCGCGCGTGGCCGAGGCGCGCGGCGGGGTCGAGGTCGCCGCCAACCGGCTCCAGGCCGACCGGCAGTCGCTGTTGAACCTCGGTCTGTCGGTGGACCCCGCCCAACTCAAGCCGCTCCCCGCCGCCGGGCGCGCCGAGCGGCTGCGCTTCCTCGGCTTGCCGCCGGGCGCCTTGCCCCTGGTGCGCGGCCGCACCGAGTCGGCGAACCTGCTCCCGGTACTGGCCCCGATCGCCGGGGTCGTCACCCGGCGCACCGTGAGCCAGGGCGAGGCCGTCGCCGCGAACGCGCCGCTCTTCGTAGTGGCGTCGGCGGATCGCGTGCAACTCGAACTCGCCGTGGAGGAGCGCGACGCCGGGCGCCTGGCGCTGGGGCAGACCGTCCTGTTCACCCCCGACGCCGACCCGACCGCAGTCGCCACCGCCACGCTGTCGCTCGTCGCCCCAGAGGTGGACCCGCTCACGCGCCGGGTCTCGGCCCGCGCCGAGGCCGACAACCCCGGCGGGCGCTTGCGCGTCAACGCCTTCGGGCGCGGCACGATCGTCATTGGGACCGAGGCCGGCGCGGTGACGGTGACTGAGTCGGCGCTCGAGCGCGACGGCCCGGACTGGCTGGTCTTCGTGCGCGACGGCGAGTCCGCGTTCGAGGCGCGCCGGGTGCAAGTCGGCCTGCGCGCCGCCGGCCGCGCGGCGGTAGCCGGCGTCCGCCCCGGCGAGGTGGTGGTGACGACCGGGGGCCACGCACTGCTGGCCGAGCTGCGCCGCGACCAACTCGGCGGGGACGACTGATGCTGACTGCCGTCATCGACTGGTCGCTGCGGAACCGCCTGGCGGTGCTCGCCGCCGCACTCGCCCTCACGGTGGTCGGCGCGGCCGCGCTGCCGTCGCTCCCCATCGACGCCTTCCCCGACCCCACGCCGGTGCAGGCGCAGATCAACACCTACGCCCCGAACCTCTCGCCGGTCGAGGTCGAGCAGCAGATCACCGTGCCCGTCGAGCGCGCCTTGGGCGGGCTGCCGAAACTGAAACCCACGCGCTCGGTGTCGAAGTTCGGGCTGTCGCAGGTGGTCGTCACCTTCGAGGACGGCACGGATATTTACTTCGCCCGGCAACTGTTGACCGAGCGGCTAAGCGCCGTCGAGTTCCCCGCGAACGTGCTGGAGCGGCCGCAACTCGGCCCCGTGGCCACGGGGCTGGGCGAGGTGTTCCACTACACGCTGTCGAGCACGTCGCGCGACCCCGTGGCGCTGCGAACCCTACAAGACTGGACGCTGCGACCGCAACTGCGCGCCGTCCCCGGCGCCGCCGAGGTCAACGGCTGGGGCGGCGGTCAGCGCCAGTACGTGGTGCGGCCCGACCCCGACCGGCTGACTCGCGCGAATGTGGGCTTCGACGAACTCGTGAAGGCCGTGACCGCCGGCAACCTGAACGTCGGCGGCGGGCGCGTGGTGCGGCCGGGGTCGGAGCTGTTGGTGCGCGGCCTCGGCCGCACCAACACGCCCGCCGAGATCGCCCAAATCCTGGTGCGCCCCGCCGGCACCACCGGCGTCGCCATCCGCGTCGGCGACGTGGCCACCGTGGAGGCGGGCAGCGACCTGCGCACCGGCGCGGTCTCGGCGATGGGCAAGGGCGAAGTCGTCCTCGGCCTCGGCTTCACACTGATGGGCGAGAACCCGCACGAGGTGACGAAAGCCCTGCGCGCCAAGCTCGACGAGGCCAAGACGCAACTGCCGCCGGACGTGACGGCGACCGCGGTGTACGAGCGCACCGACCTCGTGGACCACGTCATCGGCACGGTGAAGGGGAGTCTGTTCGAGGGCGGGCTGCTGGTTGTGGCGGTGCTGTTCGTGATGCTCGGCAACCTGCGCGCCGGCCTGATCGTCGCGGCGGCGATCCCGCTGTCGATGCTGTTCGCGTTCGCCGGGATGCTGCGCTTCGGCATCTCGGCGAGTCTCTTGAGCCTCGGCGCGCTCGACTTCGGGCTAGTCGTCGATAGCAGCGTGGTGATGGTCGAGAACGCGATGCGGCGCATTTCGCTCGGCGACGGCGAGAGGGCGAGCCACCGGCAGACGGTGCGCGACGCGATCGTGGAAGTGCGCGGGCCGACGCTCTTCGGCGAGTTGGTCATCATGGCGGTCTACCTGCCGGTCCTCACGCTGGAAGGCGTCGAGGGGAAGTTCTTCCGCCCGATGGCGCTGACGGTGATCTTCGCGCTCGTCGGCTCGCTGGTGATCTCGGTGACGGTGATGCCGGCACTCGCCAGTCTGCTCTTGCCGCGCAAGCTCCCCGACCGCGACCCGCTGGCGGTGCGCGCGGCGCGGTGGCTGTACCGGCCTGTCTTGCGCGCCGCGCTGCGGCAGCGCGTGGCGGTGCTGGCCGGGGCGCTCGCCGCCCTCGCTGCGGCCGTGGTACTCGGCCGCGGCCTCGGCTCGGAGTTCGTGCCGCGCCTCTCCGAAGGCGCCCTCACGCTGACCGTGTTCCGCCTGCCGGGCACCAGCTTGCAGGAGGCGGTGCGCGCCAACACCGTGATGGAGCGCGTCCTGCTGCGGGAGTTCCCCGACGAGGTGGCGCGGGTGTGGGCGCGCTGCGGCACCGCCGGCGTGGCGACCGACCCGATGGGGCCGGAGGAGACCGACCTGTTCATCATGCTGAAGCCCCGCGCCAACTGGACGCGGGCGAAGTCGCAGGACGAGTTGCAATCGCTCATCAAGGAAGCGTTCGACGCGCTCCCTGGGCAGAGCTGCACATACTCCCAACCCATTGAGCAGCGCGTCAACGAGATGATCTCGGGCGTGAAGGCCGACGTGGCGGTCGAACTCTACGGCGACGACTTCGACCAGCTCAAACAGTTGGGCGATAAAGTCGCGGCGGTGCTGGCGACCGTGCCGGGGTGCGACAACCCCGTGCCCGACCAGGTGACGGGCCAGCCGGTGCTCGAAGTCAGGCTGCGCCCCGACCGGCTCGCCCGGCACGGCGTCCCGGCGGCGACGGTGCTGCAACTCGTCGAGGCCGTCGGCGGCGTCACCGCCGGCGACGTGCTGGAGGGCGAGCTGCGCTTCCCCGTTGTGGTGCGCCTCCCGGATGCGTGGCGCAACACGCCGGAATCCATCGGCCGCGTGACGGTGGCGACCCCCGGCGGGGCGCGCGTGCCGATTTCGGAACTCGCCGAGGTGAGCGTGCGCGACGGGCCGGCGAAGATCGGCCGGGCCGAGGGGCAGCGCCGGCTCGTGGTGCAGTGCAACGTGAAGGGGCGCGACCTGGGCGGCTTCGTCGCCGAGGCGCAGGCGAAAGTGGCGAGCGGCGTGACCCTCCCCGCCGGGCGCTACCGCATCGCCTGGGGGGGCCAGCTCGAGAACCTGAAGCGCGCCGAGTCGCGGCTGATGCTCGCGGTACCGGCCGCGCTGCTCATCGTGCTGGTGCTGCTCTACGTCTCCTTGGGGCACGCGCTCGAGGTGGCGCTGGTGTTCAGCGGCGTCCCGCTCGCGGCGGTCGGCGGCGTCGCGGCGCTCTGGCTGCGCGGCCTGCCGTTCTCGGTCCCCGCTGGGGTCGGGTTCATCGCGCTCTCCGGCGTGGCGGTGCTGAACAGCCTGGTGATGGTCAGCTTCATCCGCCACCTGCGCGAGCGGGGCATGGGACTTGCCGAGGCGGTCGAAGAGGCGGCCATCGAGCGCCTGCGCCCAGTGCTGCTCACCGCGCTGGTGGCCGGGCTGGGGTTCGTGCCGATGGCACTGAACACGGGAATCGGCGCCGAGGTCCAGCGGCCGCTCGCCACGGTGGTCATCGGCGGCATCGTGAGTAGCACGCTGCTCACCCTCTTGGTGCTGCCGGTGCTGTACGGGCTAGTCGGCCGGTGGCTGGCGGTCGAGGTGGTCGCCGAACCGGGCGCGGCGGTGGAACTGGTGCCGGCGCCGGTTAACGGGGTGGCGGCGAACGGGCACCACGCGGCGGGAGCCAACGGGGCGGCGAAGCCGGCCGTCGCGGCGGGGGCGGGGTGACCGATGCGCCGCCTCGCCGGGTTCGCGAGGGCCGTCCGCGCGGTGGCGTTCTTGCCCGACGGCCGGCTGGCTGCCGGCGGGGACGACAAATGGGTGCGGGTGCTCGACCCGACATCCGGCGAGTGCGCGGTGGCCGTAGAGGCGCGGGGGGCGGTGTACGCCGTGGCGGCATCGCCGGACGGCCGAGCGGTGGCGCATGCGGTCCACTACTACCCCCACGACTCCCTGGGTCGGCTCGGGGCGCTGGGTGTTTTCGACCCCGACATCGGCGTGGGGCGCGAGTTGCGCCGGTGGTCGGGTCCGCCCGCCTGGCCCGTCTGGTCGCTCTCGTACTCGGCCGGCGGCGACTACCTGGCGGCGGCGTGCCGCGAGCCGAGTTTCTACCCCGTCGGGGCCGGCGGCTGGTGGTGGAACGTGCGCGACTCGCGCGACTGCGGCCGACTGCCGAACCGGCGCGCGGCCATCGTGCAGTTCGCCCCCGGCGGCACCGCGCTGGCCGTGGCGTCCGGCGGGAATGTGGTGCTGCTTGCGGACCCGACCCAGAGGAATCGGGCAGACCGACGGGTCTGGCCCGTCCCCGCCGCGTCCCCGTGGAGCCTCGCGTTCACGGGGGCCGAGTCGTTTGCCGTGTCGTGCGGGCCGTACCTGCACTTCGCCGACGCGGACGGCAGCGTGGCGCGCCTCCACACCGCCGAGCGCTTCGCCGCCCTCGCCGCCAGCCCTGACGGCCGCACGCTGCTGGCCGGTGGCCGGTCGGGGGCGGTGGAGTGCTACGACGCCCGGACCCGCGCTCTGCGGGGCCGGCACGACTTCGGCGTCGGGCCGGTGCACGCGCTGGCGTTCGCGCCGGATGGGCTGACGTTCGCCGTGGCCGGGGAGGGTGGGCTGGCGGTGTGCGACGCGGAGTGAGGGCGGTTTAGGCCTGGGCCGACTTCCGGCGCTTCGCTGCCGACTTCTCCCGAGCCTTCACCACCCCCACCTTGCCGATTGTCTTCTTCGGAGCACCCAGACTGTCGAAGAGGGCGCCTTGCGTGTCTTTGCGGGGAGTCGTGTCGGCGTCGAACAGGGCTTCGAGGCGGCTGGCGACCCAGGCGTTCAGGCTTTCGTCGCTGGCCTCGGCGGCGGCGCTGAGTTTGCGGTGCAACTCTTGCCGCACCCGGAGGACGAACTTGCCGGAGAACGGCTTGTCCGGCTTATCGCCGCGCCCGGCGCAGAACGCCAGGTAGTCGTCTACTGATTCGCGGAACGCCCGGCGCAACTCGTCGGCGGTAGCGCCCTGAAACGTAATGACATCGCGCGTGCCGACGACCCGGCCGTGGAAAGTGTTGGCCTCGTCGTCGAACTCGACCCGCCCGGTGTAGCCCTTGTACTGCATCACTCCGTCACCCCCGCTTCCGTGAGAAAGTCTCGCACCGCCCGAACCGTCGGCTTGCCCGTCTCGGACTCGGGGTGCGGCCGATGGAACACGGCCCGCGCCCCGTTCAGGGCGACCCGCACGCGCGAGCCGTCAACCGCCGGCCTCGGCGCCGCCCGGCCGTGCCGGCAGGTCGCGCGACGAGCCGTCGGCGAAGTGCAGTCGGGTCGCGCCGCCGGGGCCGTAAGTCTCGCCGACGACCGGTGGCCCACCGCCCCGCAGCCCCTCGCAAACCCGGTCGTGCAACTCCTCGAACGACAGCGCGGCGTACTCGGACCCCGACAGCACGAGCAGCGGGGCGAGGTAGCGCGGGCCGGCCTTCGAGTCGTGTTCGGTCACGACGACCATCGCGCGGAGTCCGGGGTCGCCCGACCCCTCGGGCACCGGCACGGCCGGCGGCAGGAAGTCGGCGTAGGGGTCGCCGTCCTCGTAGCCGTACCCCGGCGTCGGGCTGCCGACGTGGGCGGGCACGCCCTGGCCGATGACCTCGACCCACTCACACTGCCGGTGGGCGTAGCCGCCGGCCGGGAACTTCAGAACCCAGTGCGTCGCGTAGATGCTCACGGCGGTCTACTCCTCGGCGGGTTGGCTCGCCGGCGCGGCCGGCCCGTCCGGGTACTTCCGCCGCACCGCCCCGACGTACTCGTCCAGCTTCGACAGGAAGCGGGAGCGGTCCTTCGGGCCGAACGGCGCCGGCCCGCCGCCGACGGTGCCGTCGGCGCGCAAGCCCCGCATCATGTCGCGCACTGCCATCGCCTCGCCGATCATTTCGGGCGTGAACGGGTGCCCGCGCTCGGTGAGGACGAGCGCCCCGCCGGCCAGGCAGCGGGCGGCGAGGGGTATGTCGGCGGTGACGACCACATCACCTGGGCCGCACGACTCGGCGATGTAATCGTCGGCCGCCGCGAACCCCGGCCGGACCACGAGTTCGACCTGGCCGATCGAAGTCGGCACCGCGAGCGGGTTGTTGGCCACCACCCGCACCGGCACGGCGTAGCGCGCGGCGACCTTGTAGACCTCGGCCCGCACGGGGCAGGCGTCGGCGTCGATGTAGACCATCGGCATTGCATTCCCCAGGGTCGCCCGGCGGGGGCGCCGCGCCGGTTCGTATTCTAAGTTGCGCCGGCCCGCTCGCACAACCGCGATGGGGGCCGGGACCGGATTCCGCGCGGCGGGCGAGTCACGAGCGAGCAGACGACGAGTTGACTGGGCCACTCCCCCGCGCCGGCCGGAGCGGGGCCGGCGACGGGCACGCCGTTGCTGGCCGACCCGCCGGACCCCCGTGCGGGCGGGGGTTCAGCCGTGCGCGCCACCGCCGCGCGACGCCGAGTCCGCCCAGCGACTTGTCGCCGAGGCCAAGACCGCCGAGGCCGGCGCCAAACTCCGCGCCGGAGAGAACGCCGACGAGGCGGCAACCAACTCGTTCCTGCTCGACGACCTGCTGCGCCAGGTGGCCAGCACCGCCCAGGCCGACGCGCGGCACCAGCCAGACCCCGACCTGACCGTGCGGGCCGCGCTCGACCGCGCCGGCGGCTCGGTCGGGGAGTGCTTCCCCGACCGCCCCGCCAAAGCTAGCGAGCAGTGCCGCGCGGCGCTCGACTCCTGCCGCGCACACCTCGGCCCGTCCGACCGCGAGACCCTGGCCGCGCTGGGCTCCCTGGCCTCGGCGAACGGCGCCGCCGGGTCGGTCGCGCTCTACGAAGAGTGCCTGCGCCTCGACGGGCGAGTTGCGCCCGGCCCGGCCGGCTGCGGCGAGAACTCGCCCGTCGAGGCGACCTCACCTCGATCCCCTCTCCGTGCCGGAGAGGGCGTGAGCGTGGTGCGTCGCGTCAGGCAGTGGCGTGGTTGACGAGCGACTCCGGTGACACATGCCCAGTCGGGTTCTCCCCTCTCCCAGTAGGAGAGGGGGACGGGGGTAAGGTCTCTTGGGCGGGAACGATCGACCCGCCCCTACGCCAGTTCGCAGAACAGCCCCACCACGTTGCCGTCGGGGTCCACCACGCGCGCGAATCGCTGGCCCCACGGCGCGTCCCACGGCTCCTTGTAGCCGGCGTACCCCGCCGCGATCACCCGGTCATACGCGGCATCAACTTCACCCGGCGTAGCGCAGCGGAACTGCACGCTTACGCGGTGCTGCGGCCCGGCGTGCGCGAAACTCGGGTCGATCTCGCGCACCATCGCCTCGGAGGCGAACCCCAGCCCCGCCCCCTCGGCCGGGGTGTACTCGGCGTGCGGCCCCCCGTGCTCCAGCCCGGCGGGGATCGGCACCCCGAGGGTGCGGTAGAACCTCAGCGACTCGGCCAGGTCGCGCACGACCAGCCCGACGGTTTCCAGGCGCATCGAATCCCCTCTGCAGTAGCGGCTCGGACGCGGGGATAATACCGGCCGGGGCGCGGGCGGTCTTGCAGATATCGGCCATGCAACCGGCCCGCGCGGCTAGCCGCGCCGCAGCCGCCCCGGCGGCACTCCGGCGATGCGGCGGAACTCGTTGGCGAGGTGCGCCTGGTCCGCGTAGCCGGCCTCGAGCGCCAGCCGGGCGAGCGTCATCCCCGGCGCGCCCAGCAACTCGCGGGCGCGGCCGAAGCGGGCCAGGCGCGCGTACTCCTTGGGCCGCAGCCCCAGCGCGGCGGTGAGGCGGCGGCTCAGCGTCCGCGCACTCGTCCCGAGGCGGCGCGGCAGCCCGCCGACCGCCGCCCCCTCGTCCAGCAGCCGCAGCGCGTCGGCCACCAGCGAATCGGCCGGGGCGGGGGGCGCCGCGGCGGCGAAGTCGGCCAGGAGATCGCCCGCCGCGCCGGCCGCGCCGCAGCGGCCGACTTCCCGCGCCAGGTCGGCGAGGCGCGGTCCCAGTCGGGTCGCCGGTTCGAGCCGCCCCGGCAACTCCGACGGGCTGAAGCCCAACACACCCGCCGCCCGCCCGGCCCGGAGTTGCACCCCCGCCAGCGTGGCGCCCGGCGGCAGCTCGGCCGACACCGCCGTCGAAGTCGGCCCCGCCACCACCAGTTCGCAGCCGGCCGGGGTGAGGCGCGCGATCAGATCGACGCAGCCGTCCGCCGCCACCCAATACGGCACGGCGAGGTCCGGCGGCGCGCCGACCGGGCGCGCGACCGACCAGCGCGAGCGCGCGGCGCCGGGCAGGGGGACTTCGGCGAAGGCGACGGGCATGAGTTTAGTCTAAGGACTGGCGGGCCAAGAGTCCCCCGCCTACCCCACGTACACCCCGTCGGCGAGGTTGCCGCCGAACGGCGTCAGCGCCAACTCCGGCGCCGCCCCGCTCGCGGCCTGGGCACCCGTATAGAGCTTGACGCTCGCCGGCTCGCCCTCGCCGCTGCCGGTAATCAGCCGGGGCGCGCCGTCCGCGCCCGGCCGCACCGCCACG
Source organism: uncultured Fimbriiglobus sp. (assembly GCA_964245865.1). Lineage (GTDB taxonomy): Bacteria > Planctomycetota > Planctomycetia > Gemmatales > Gemmataceae > Fimbriiglobus. Next base: position 9,339 of record CAXTPM010000161.1, read on the forward strand.
CGCACGCCGCCCCGGAGGTTGGAGTCCCCCGCGAAGAAGTTGGCCACCGCCGTGCCGGTGTCCCCGGCCGAGAGCGTGCGGCCGCTCAGCGCCAGCACGCGCGGCCCGCCGCCGGGGCCGCCGCCGACGATCAGGTCCGCGAAGCCGTCGCCGTTCAGGTCGCCGGCCGCGATGAACACGCCGTTGCGCAGCGTCTGCTCGAACACGAAGAAGTCGCCCACGAGGTGCGTCGGCTGCTGCGCGAACGCGGTGCGGCCGTCGTAGATCGCCACGCGCGGCCCGCCGCCGAACCCCGCCGCCACCACGAGGTCCGGCCGGCCGTCGC
>CAXTPM010000162.1:0-9631 GCA_964245865.1 uncultured Fimbriiglobus sp.
GGTTCGACGTAACCGTCAGTACGCTGGCCTGCGTGACGATGCCGCCGCGCACCTTGTCCTTTAACTTGACGTAGCGGAACTCCGGCCCCTGGACACCCGGCACCCCGTAGTGCCAACTCAGGCGGTCGTTCAGAAACGTGTAGTCGGCGTCCAGGAACTCCAGCACGCTGCGATCGTTCTTGAGGATGTACTCGAAGAACATCTCGCTCTCGCGCACCATGGCGCTTTTCAGGGAGTCGTCGAAGTCCTTGAAAATGCTCGTGTCCGGCGTCACGTTCCGCACGCTGCGCAGTTGCAGCCACTGGCCCGCGAAATTATCGACCAAGGCGCGGGCCTTGGGGTCGCGCAGCATCCGCTCGACCTGCGCCTTGAGCTGGCCGGGCCGGCGCAACTCGCCCTTGTCCGCGGCCGCGAGTAGCGTCTCGTCGGGCATACTCGACCAGAGGAAGTACGACAGCCGCGAGGCGAGTTCGTGCTCGCTGATTAGCTTCGTGCCGTCGGCGGTGTTGGGGTCGAGTTCGACGCGGAACAAGAAGTGCGGCGACACCAGCACTGCTTTCAGAGGCAATTTCATCGCGCTCACGAACGACTCGCCATCTTTCACCATGGAGTCGTAGAGCTTCAGGAGCCGGGCGATTTCCGACGGCTTAGCCGGGCGGCGGTAGGCGCGGCGGACGAACTTCGTCAGCGCCGCCTCCGCGGCCTTGCGGTTATCCGCACTCGATTTCGGCAACTCGCCCAGCACGAGTTTGGTCGAGTCCGGCACCGGCTTTTCCGAGCCGCCGAGCGGCCCCTCGATTTCGATGCGGCTGACACCCAGGGTGCGCGGCTTGGTCCCCTCGGGAAGCTTCTTGGGGTCGGACGGGTTCACGAAGGCCGCGGCCGGCTTGTGCTCGCCTTCGGCGACCGTGATCTTAACCTCGACCGTCTCGGCCTTCGCCTCGGTCGCGTCGATGTCGAACGATTTCTGGTCCTTGCCGTCGAGGCGGACGACGAGTTTGGGCGCCTCGCCGCCTTCGGAGAAGCCGTAGGCCTTGACCCGGATGACGTACTCGCCGGCAGCAGGGAAGTTGAACTTCTCCACCAGGGCCGCGCCCTCGGCCTTAAGCTGAATCTTGGTCTTGCCGTCGAATTGGCCGCGCGAGCCGCGGGGGCGGGCGACCAACTCGTGCGGGCCGAACGACTGCTTCGCCGCCGCCACCTTGGTCGGCCCCGCGACGGCCTGGTCGAGCACGCGGTCGGCGGCAGACAGGTACTTCTCCAGCAGAATCGGCGGCAGACTGAGCACGTCGCCGATGTTGTCAAACCCGTAGCCCACGTCGTCGGAGGGGAAGTCGTCGGCCGGCTTAAAATCAATGCCGCACAGGTCGCGCACGGTGTTGTTGTACTCGGCGCGGTTGAGCCTACGCAGCGTCACCCGGCCGGGGTCGCGCGAGCCGCCGACGCAATCGACTTTAATCAGCGTGTCTTCGATCGCAGTCAGGAACTCGGCCTTGAGTGCGGCCGACGGCTGCGGCTTCGCCTTGGGCGGCATCTCGCCGTTACTCACCACGCGGGAGATCGTCTCCCACATCTTGCGGTCCTTGCGGGCGTCTTCGATGGTCTTGTAGACATCGAGCGGCACGCCGCCGGCACTCTTGTCGGAGTTGTGGCACTTGTTGCAGTAGGTATCGAAGAAGGTATTCGACTTGGCGACGAACGCCTCGGCTTTGGCCGCGACCGCCGCGTCGGCCGGCCCAGCGCCTACAGCCGCCTCGGCCCGGCGCGCGGGAACCAGTGTCACGGCAAAGAGGCCGAAGGTGGCGCAGCCGACGAGCGCGGCGGCGAGACGGGCGGACGGCGGGGCTTGCAAAAGAGGCGGTCGGGGCACGGGCGAACTCCGGCCAGTCTGAATTCACAACGGGGCCACGAGTGAGATGGCCAGATGCGGCAAAAGATTCCCGAACCGTAGTGCGGGAAGGGGGGAAGGCAAGCGGTCGCGGTCCTCGTCACTTACACTTTAGCCACAACCCCGCGTCGGGGCAACCGAAATCCCGACCACTCACGCTCGCCGAATCACATCGACGCCCACCCACGGCCGCAGCGCCTCGGGCACCACCACGCTGCCGTCCTTCTGCTGGTAGTTCTCCAGAATTGCCACGATTGCGCGCGTGCAGGCCACGGCCGTGCCGTTGAGAGTATGCACGTGCCGCAGTTTCTTGGATTCGGCCGGCCGGTAACGAATGTTCAGCCGCCGGGCCTGGTAGTCGGTGCAGTTCGAGGTACTCGTCACCTCGCCGTAAGCCCCCTTACCATCCGCGCCCCGCCCCGGCATCCACGCTTCGAGGTCGTACTTGCGGTACGCCGGCCCCCCGAGGTCGCCCGTGCAGGTGTCGATCACCTGGTACGGCAGTCCGAGGCCCGCGAACAAGTCCTCCTCGTGCTGCCGCAGCCGCTCGTGCATCGCGCCCGACTGTTCGGGGGTGGTGAACGCGAACATCTCGACTTTGGTGAACTGGTGGACGCGGTACAGCCCCCGCGTGTCCCGCCCCGCCGCCCCGGCCTCGGTGCGGAAGCAGTGGCTGAGGCCCGCGTAGAGCAGCGGGAGTTGCGCCTCGTCGAAGGTGTCGTTGGCGTGCATCCCGCCGACGGTGATCTCGGCCGTGCCGATGAGGTGTAAATCCGTGTCGGCGATGCTGTAAACCTGCCGGCTGTCGGGGTTCGGGTCGCGCGGCATGAAGCCGACGCCCTCCAGGACCGAAGTCCGGGCTAAATCAGGAGTTATCACCGGGGTAAACCCGGCCCGCACGAGGCGCGTCATGGCGTACTGCACGAGCGCCAGTTCCAGCAGGGCGCCTTCGTTCTTGAGGAAGTAGAACTTCTCCCCCGCGACTTTGGCCCCGGCGTCCATGTTGGCGAGATCGAGGGCGAGAGCAAGGTCGAGGTGGTGCTTGGGCATAAAATCGAAGCTTGGCTTGACGCCGACTTGACGAACCACGACGTTGTCGGCATCAAGTGAACCGACGGGCGCGTCGGGGTGAGTCAGGTTCGGGATGGTACACAGAGCCGCGGTCAACTCGCCGGCGTATCGCGCCGCGTCGGCTTCCAGGGCGCCGAGGCGGTCCTTCATCCCCTTCGACTCGGCCACCAGCCGGCCGCGCAACTCAGCGTCCTTGCCGGCGGCGCGAATCTGCTCGGAGAGCCTGTTCTGCGCGGCCTTGAGTTCGTCGTACTCGCGCTGCGACTGCTTGCGCAAGTCGTCCAAGCGGACGACTTCATCGACCCGCGCGTGGGCGGCGCCCCGGTTCTTGGAGTTGGCGCGGACGAGTTCGAGGTTGTCGCGGACGAAGGCGGCGTCGAGCATGGCATCAGAACCGGGGGTGGCGGGGCGTTCGTGGCGGCTGTTTTACGCGACGCTCCGCCGGGCGGCAGGGTTCACCAGAGCGGGTCGTGGCCGAGTTGCCGGCGCAGAAGCGCGATCTGCCCGGCGTGGACCATCTCGTGGTGGCTCGCCCAGCGCAGGCAATCGCCGACGGTGCCGCAGATCGGGTGCGGCGTGAGGGCCGGCCCGGCGAAGTCGAGGGTCGGCCGCGACTCCAACTCGGCGAGCGCCCGCAGGTGGACCGACTCGAACGCCGCGCGCAACTCCGCCGGTCGCGGGTATCCGGTGGGGTCGGGCACCGAGAGGCGCGGGAAGAGCACGAGGTACTCGGCCGGGATGACGCCCGCGCCGTCGGCGGGGAACCCCAGCGAGCGCTCGAAGATGAGGCGGTACTGCGCCATCGCCAGGTGCCCGACCTGCCAGGCCACGCACGAGACGCCGCCGGGACTGGCCGACCACTCGGCGTGCGGCACCGCGTCGATGAGCTTGGCGGCGTACTCGTGCGAGAAGCGCAGGTCCGCCAGCCGCGTGGCCAGGTTCACGGCCGGTCCTGCAAGGGCACGTAGGCCACGTCGCCCGGCCCGACGTACACCTGCTCGGGGCGGAAGATGCGGTTCCCCTGCAACTGCTCCAGCCAGTGCGCCAGCCACCCGGCCGAGCGGCCCACGGCGAAGATCGGCGTGAACTGATCCGTGGGGATGCCAAGCGCCTGGTAGACCACGCCCGAGTAGAAATCGACGTTGGGGTAGACGCCCTTCGGCCCGTACACCCCGGCGCAAACCCTTTCCAACTCCAGCGCCGTCATGTAGTTCTTGGGCCGGTTGGTCTCGGCGAAGACGTGCTCGGCCAACTCCTGCACCACGTTGGCGCGCGGGTCTTTGACCTTGTAGACCCGGTGCCCGAGTCCCATGACCTTGAACTTCGGGTCGGCCGCGAGGTGCGCGCTCAGCCACGGCTGGACGTTCTCGGGGCTGCCGATCTGCTCGAACTGGTCGAGCGCTTCTTCGTTCGCGCCGCCGTGCAGCGGCCCGGAGAGCGACCCGACCGCCGAGGAGATCACCGCGTAGGGGCTGGCCAGCGTGCTGGCGGTGACGCGGGCGGTGAACGTCGAGGCGTTCATCGAGTGCTCGGCGTGCACGATCAGGCAGGCGTCGAACACCTTGCGCACCGCGGCTGTGGGTTCCTTGCCGAACATCATGAAGTAGAAGTTCGCGGCGTGGTCGAGGTCGGCGCGCGGCTCGATGATGTCCTCGCCCTGGCGGACCCTGGCGAACGCGGCCACGAGGCTCGGCATCGCCGCGAGGATGCGCAGGCTCGCCTCCCAGTTCGACGCGCCGTCTTTGACGTTCCGCGCGGGGTGGAACATCCCGAGCGCGGCGAGTCCCGCCTGAAGCGCCTCCATCGGGTGCCCCGAGGCGGGCATGCACCGCACCAACTCCTTGAGGCGGAAGTGCAGCGAGCGCCGGGCGCGCAACGAGTGGTCGAACTCGGCGAGTTCGCGCTGCGTTGGCAACTGGCCCTTCAGCAGCAGCCAGGCGGTCTCCTCGTAGCACGACTCGCGCGCGAGCACGTCTACTGGGATGCCGCGGTAGTTTAAGAGCGCGCGCTTGCCGTCGATGAAGCTCACCGCCGACTTCGCGGCCGGCACGTCTTCGAGGCCGGGGCGGTATTCCAGCTCGGTACTCATGGCTGACACTCGATGGGGGGAAGGCTGGGCGGGGCCGCGCGCCGGCACACTCAGTATTATTACGCGCCCGCCCGGCCGGCCCGCGGGGCGCGGCGGAATGTGGGGCGCCGGCCCGCCGGGCGCGTCACAGCCCGTCCGGTTCGGCCCCGTTGTCATCTCTACTCGGCCGCGACGCGGTTGCGCCCGGCGTGCTTGGCCCGATACATCTGCTGGTCGGCGCGGTGCAGCAGGCGATCCGCGCTCAAGTCCGCCTCGCCGCCGCCCGCCGCCGCGACGCCGACCGAGACCGTCACCGGCACGTCGTGGCCCCCGAAGCGCACCGCCCCGGCCGCGACGGCCAGCCGCACGCGCTCGGCGGCGTCGCGCGCGGCCGGGGCGTCGGTCTCGACTAGGATTACCGCGAACTCCTCGCCGCCGAAGCGCGCCAGCAAGTCCTCGCGCCGCACGACGGGCCTCAGGCGCGACGCCACCTCGCGCAAGACCGCGTCGCCGCACAGGTGGCCGTGGCGGTCGTTCACCGCCTTGAAGTGGTCGAGGTCTACCAGCAGGAGCGCCAGCGGCCGGCGGTGGCGCGCCGAGCGGGCGAGTTCGCGCTCCAGGAACTCGGTGAAGTACCGCCGGTTGTGCAGGTGAGTCAGGCCGTCCATGATGGTGAGGCGGTAAATCTCCTCGTGGTACTCGGCCTCGACATTGCCCCCGGCCAGGAAGCGGTAGATGCAGTTGCCTACCCGGATGGTGTCGCCGTCGGCGAGCGAGCGCGGGGCGGTCACGAGCGCGTCGTTGACGAAGGTGCCGTTGGTGCTGCCCAGGTCGCGGATGGCGTGGAAGCTGCCGGTCCACTCGAGTTCGGCGTGGCGGCGCGACACCGCGTTCTCGCCGACCGGGATGTCGCAGGACTCCGAGCGCCCCACCACGCACCGGCCCGCCCCGAGCGCGTGCCGCCGCCCCATCGACGGGCCGATGGGGTAGATGTGCACCAGGCACGCCTCGAGTTGCCCGGCCAGGGCGCTCAGGGGCTTCGCGGCGATCAGCGTGTCGGGGCCGTGTTCGGACATGCGCCGGGTGCGCCGGGGTCGGGGTGGGGGCAGACTCTGCCCAAGACTAGCACACGGGGGCGGTGCCGGGGCGGGTTTGCGCGCGGGCGGACGGCTGGGGCGGCGATCGATCGGCCTCAGCGCGGCGGCACCCCGTACCCCGGAACCGGCGGCGGGAAGCTCACCGTCGATCCCGGCACCCCCCCGCCCGTCGGCATACCAGTTGGCGCCGCTACCGGCGCCACGCCCGCCGACAGCCCCTGAATCCGCGCCTTGGGCTTGTGCGGGTCCACCAAAAACGGCTGCCGCGAGGCGACCACCGTGCGGTTCCCCGCTGCGTCCACCGCGCTGTATCGCAGGTACACCCGGTGCACGGGGAAGTTCGGCGGCAGTTGCCACACCAGGCTCCCCGAGTCGGTGGTGGCGCCCCCGGCGGCGGGCGCGGAGGTCGGGGGCGGGCCGTTGTTCGGTATCAGTGTCCACGGCCCGGCCGGCTGCTCGGACCACTCGATGGTGATCGGCGTGTCGGACTTGTTCACGTCGGTCACGCTGTAGCGCAGGATCATCGCGGTGGCTTGGGTGGCGTCGGGTTCGGGGGCGTAGCCCTGGATTACCGGCGGGGTGGTGTCGATGCGCACTTTGAGGTCCGGCGCGGTGCCGGGCGTCGGGGCGCCCTCCGAGAGTCCCGCGCCGCTCACCGGCACCAGCCGGAAGCCGTAGTCCCCCTCGGGCTGCGGGTTCCTTTGGTTGAAGCTGCCGTCGAGGACCGCGCGCAGGCTCTGCTGCTCGGACGGCGACGGCGGGTGCTGGCTCCAGCGGACCCAGGTGCGGCCGTCGTCGCGCGTCACGTAGAGATCAATGCGCGAGAGGCCCGACGGGCCGACCTCGCCGACCTGGAAGTTGAGGTCGAACTGCGTGGCGTTCAGGATTTTTGCGGGGTTCGCCGGCGGCGCGGGCGCCGCTGTCGCTGAGGGGGCCGAGGGGGCCGGGGCGGGGCCGGGCGCAAAACCGCCCGCCGCTGGGGGGGGCATCCACGAGGGCGCGGCCGGCTGCCCCGTCCCCTGGCCCGACACCGCCGGCGGCGGCACGTTGGCCGGCGGCGCGGGCGGGGCCGAGTTCATCGGCGCGACCGGCGTGGGCGGCGGCAACTCGGGCGGCTTCGGCGCGGGGGCGGGCAGCGCCGGCGCCGTCGGCGGCGCCAAGTACGGCTCGGCCGCGGCGACCGGTACGACCACGGGCACCACCGGCCCGGCCGGCAGCGGCGTCACCGGCGGCGCGGCCACCGGCACGGGGACCGCCGCCGGCAGGCTCGGGGCGGGCGTGTAGCCCGCCGCGACCGCCGCTCCGGCGTCAGTGCCGGCGACCGCCTTCGCCGCCGAGCCGCGGTTCTTCGCCATATCCTGCGCGGTGACCTGCACCACGACCGGCCCGGCGGTGCCCGGCTTGAACGTCGCCACGCCGGAACGAATCTGCGACGGCGGCACCGGCGTCCAGTCGGTAACAGGAGCACTCTCGGCCCGGTAGAGCACCTGCGTGGCCGAGTCGTCGGGGTAGCGGTCCTCCACCGCCCAGCGCACCGTCACCTCGTCGCCCGCGCGGGTTGCCTCGGCAATGCGCACGACGGGGGGGGCGGTGTCGATCAGCAGTTCGAGTTCCGGGTCGGCCCCAATGATGCTGGCCGGTGAGCGCTTGCCGTTCTTCGAGTGGATCACCGTCATCAGCCAGTAAACGCCATCGCTCGGGGCGCGGAAGCGGAGGCTGGCCCGATCGGGGCCGGCGGCATCGACCACCGAGTAGGTGTCCCCCTTGTCGGTCGACACTGCGAGTTCGATGCGGTCCACCGTGGACCGCATCGCCTCCTTCCACTCAAGGGGAATATCGTGATCGCGCTTCGAGGAAACCTGCGAGTCCTCGGGCTTGGGCCGCTTCCCCGCCGCCGGCTTCGGGCCGACTTGCGCGAGCGCCGCCGGCAGGAGCAGCGTGGCGACGACGACCGCCGCCGCGACCGAGAGGGTTCGACGCGCTCGTGTCGGGGTCATGGGGCCGTCTCGCAGTCAATTCGCCGGATACATTGCTGTCGGTGGTATCGGTCGTGCGGGCGCATAACTTAAGCGAAGTCGCCGCGCCGGCGACTTCGACTGAAGTTCGACCCCCGCTGGGAAGACGCCGTGCCCGACCCCGCCCAGGTTCTCGAAGCCGTCGCCGCCGGGCGCGTGAGCGTCGCCGAGGCGCTCGCCCAACTGAACGCCGCGCCGCCGTCGGCGGAACTCGGCTACGCCACGGTTGACTTGGACCGCGAGGCCCGGTGCGGCTTCCCGGAGGTGGTGTACGCCGAGAACAAGACCGCCGAGTGGACCGCCGGGGCGCTCGACGCCCTGGTCGCGGCCAAACAGGCGGCGTTCGCCACGCGGATTCCGCCGGCGCAGTTCGACGGATTGGCGGCGCGCTTCCCCGGCGCGGAACTCGACCGCGTGGCGCGCACGCTCTGGCTCCCGCCGCCGGGCTGGGCCTCGGCGAACTTCGGCGACGTTCTGGTGGTGACGGCTGGGACGAGCGACTTGCCGGTGGCGATGGAAGCGGCCAACACCGCCCGCGCGATGGGGGCGGGCGTCGAGGTGATTAGCGATGTGGGCGTGGCGGGGCTGCACCGGGTGCTGGCGAAACTGCCGCGCCTGCGCCGGGCGGACGTGATCATCGTCGTGGCGGGGATGGACGGCGCGCTGCCGAGCGTGGTCGGCGGGTTGGTGGCGTGCCCCGTGATCGCGGTGCCGACCTCCACCGGCTACGGCGCGGCGTTCGGCGGCGTCGCGGCACTGCTGAGCATGCTCAACAGTTGCGCGGCCGGGGTGGCGGTGGTGAACATCGACGCGGGCTTCAAGGCCGGCGACCTGGCGGCGCGCATCGCGCGCGGGGCGTCGGCTAGTCCCCCACCGGCTTGAGCCTCAGCCCCGTCTCCGGCGGCGCCGGCACGCCGATCTGCGGCGGCGCCCCGGCCGGCGGCGGGACGTTGGCCGGGGCCACGGGCGCCCCGGCCGGCGTCGGCGTGGCGGCGGGGATGCCGGAGCCTTCGGCGATCACGGGATCGACCTTCGGCCGGAAGCCGGGGTTGCCGGCGGCGATCGGCCCGCCGAAGCTCGCGCCGTTGTTCGGCTGCGTCGCCCCCACGATTAGCGGCATCTGCGCGGCATTCGCCCCCTGCTGCTCGAGCGCGGCGAGGTTGGCCTGCGGGCCGCGTAGGGCCGGCGTGGCCGGCATGACGCGGGGGTTGTTGGTGCTCACCGGCGAGGCCGCGGCGCCGGGGGCGGGACTCGCCGTGTCGGGCCGGGGCGTCGGCGGGGCAACAGGGGCTTGCGGCCCGGAGGTGGTGCGCACGTTGTCGGGCGCGGGCAGGCGGGAGGCGGTGGGGGGCGGGCCTTTCGCCGGGGACTGCTTGTCGGGCGTCATGCACCCCACGCTCAGTCCCAGCGACAGACCCCCGAGGCCGAGGCGCGCCGTCCTGGCGAGCCGCGAAAGTTGCCGTCCTGGCATCGTCGGTATCCCCTCACCGCG
>CAXTPM010000163.1:0-9581 GCA_964245865.1 uncultured Fimbriiglobus sp.
GTCCACTCCGGTAGGTGCTGGAGAGGATGGTATCGTCGCCCGCGCCGCCCAGGAGGGTGAGGCTGTTGCCCGCCCTGCCCTCGTAGACCACCAGGCCGGGCGAAAAGCCGGTGATTGCCGTGTCCCCGACGAAGCCGATGTCCGAGACCGTGACCGAGCGGCCGATCGGGTCGGCCGAGTCGTCGAGGACGAGCGCCGCTGCTGCGCCGTCCGCCAGGAATGATCTGGCGACCCTCACACTGTTAGTGATGCCCGCCATCCGCCCCGCGTCGCCGAGCGTCACCCGATCCGCGCCGCCGTTGCCGGTGACCAGCAGTTCGCCGCGCGTCGAGCGGACGTTCACGGCGTCCGCGCCGACGCCGCAATACAAGCTCGTGCCGCCTTCCGACGCGCCGAGGACGACGAAGTTCAGCCCCGGCGACTGGACGCCCTGGGCGGTGCAGTCGTAGGTGGCCCCCGCGGGCGAGGTGTCGAACACGGTTAGGTAGGTGCCCACGCCGGCGTCGGCGAGCGTGACCGCGGCGTTGAGGAGTCGCGCCGGCGAGTCCGGCGACCCCAGGACCAAGCCGTCCCCGCCGATCATGTCCACGATCGACACGCTCGACGCGGGGCTGGCGAAGATTCGCTGCTCCCCCGCGGCCGCCGAGTCCCAGTCGAAGCGGCTGGCGAAGCCGGGGTCGTTGGAGCGGTTGTGGGTCAGGAACCCGCCCTCGGCGCTAATCGCCAGGATGTCGCTCGCCCCGTCCCCGACCACCCGCGTGGCGAATGGGGACGGCGCGCTCATCGTGAACGCCGGGGTGTCGCGGCGCTCGAGTGTCAGCAGTAGCGGGCGGAAGCGGAGTTGACGCATGGCGGCGGAACCCTCAGAATGGGGCGCGGGTCGGGCGGTCCTAGTGAATCATGCGAATCGTTAGCGAGTCGTCAAGGCACTTTCCCCAGGTTCGCAAGGTCGCCCCGCGGACCCAACCCTCCCACACTTCCCGGAAGCCGTCAAGCATGATCGCCGTCACCGGGGCCGCCGGGTTCATCGGCTCGAACCTCGCCCTCGAACTCGCCGCCCTCGGCCACGAGTTGCTGCTGGTCGATCACCCGCTGACGGCGGCGAAGGCGTCGAACTTCGCGGGGCTGGTGGCGTTCCGTTTCCTTGAACACGATGCGTTCTTGACCGAGCTTGACGCGGGCCGAGTTCAACTTGACGCGGTATTTCACCTCGGGGCGTGCAGCGCCACCACCGAACTCGACTGGGGCTACCTCAGCCGCAACAACGTCGAGTATTCCCAGCGCCTGTGGACGTGGTGCGCCGCCAGCGGCTGCCCCTACGTTTACGCGTCGAGTGCGGCGACCTACGGCGACGGCTCCCGAGGATTCGACGACCGCACGCACCCCAGCCAACTCACCCCGCTGAACCTGTACGGCAAGTCGAAGAACGATTTCGACCTCTGGGTGCTGGCCGAACTCGAAGCCGGCAGGCCGGCGCCGCCGGGGTGGGCGGGGATGAAGTTCTTCAACGTCTACGGCCCGCGCGAGTCGCACAAGGGCGGCATGGCCAGCGTGGTGCGGCACGCCTACCGCCAGATCGAAGCCACAGGGGTGGTGAAGCTGTTCCGCAGCACCGACCCGGCAATCGAAGACGGGGGCCAGCGGCGGGACTTCGTGTTCGTCGGCGACTGCGTGGCCCACATGCTCTGGCTGTGGAGGCGCCCCGGCGCGTCGGGCATCTACAACAGCGGCACCGGCGCGGCGCGGAGCTTCGCCGAGTTGGCGCGGGCGGTGTTCGCGGCGATGGGGCGCGAGCCGGCGATCGAGTACATCGACATGCCGCCGAGTCTGGCCAAGCAGTACCAGAACTTCACGCGGGCCGAGATGACGAAGCTGCGCGGCGCCGGGTGCGACGGGGCGGCGACGGGGCTGGAGGACGGGGTGCGGCGGTACGTGGCGGCGCTGGCGGCGAACGGCGCGGGGTGAGTCGCCCCACGCCCGGAAGGCCCACACGCCTCACTCCGCCGGTAGCCCCGCGCCGTCGGCGGGCAGCACGCCCGCGCGCCACAGCTTCGGGGCGATACCGGCGCCCACCGCCCGCACGCTGCCGTCGGCCATCGCCACGCTGATGCGGCCCCGGTGGAAGCCTTGCGCGAGGTCGGGCATGCAGTCGGCCTCGCTCGGCGCGTCCTGGAACGTCGGCCCCTGCCCCTCGGCGGTCGGCACGATGTGGCCGAAGGCGGCCGCCTGCTCGGCCGTGTCGGTCCACGGCCGCTGCTCGCCCAACTCGACCCACTGCGTGTACGGAATGTAGGCGCTGTGGGGAGTCAGCGAGGCGATGAGGTGGGAGCCGCCCAATACCGCCAAGCCATCAGATTTGTAGATGAACGTCCCGCACTCGCCGCGCTTGGTCGCAAGTAGGAGCGTCTGCGACGTGCCGTCGGCGAAGGCGGTCGAGAGCGGTGCCCGGCGCTCGATCATCCACCACATCGTGCCCTGCGGCCCGTGCTGCGGCTTGCCGTCGCCAAAGGCGTAAGCGTTGAAGGCATAGTTGCAGACGACTGGAATCCGATTGCCGCCGCGCACCAGCCGGACCTTGCCGGCGTCGTGGGTGGGGTCCGACGGGGAGACGTAGACCGGCATCACGAGGTTCACCGCAGCCGTGCCTGCCGGGTAGCCGGGCATGAGCGACTGGCCGTAGAGCGTTGCCACGTCCGCCCCGCCGAGGTGGGGCACCAGAAATACCGGCGCCGGGACGCGCCAAGCAGACCCCGGCTCCGAGCCAGGCAGGGTCATGGCGTAGTTCTTCTCATCTACCAGCGGCGGCAACTGCCGGTGCTGCGACTCGTAGGCGTGCGCCGCCAATGCGATCTGCCGCAGGTTGCTCTCATCGACGGTGCGGGCGGCGCGCATCCGCACCTTGTGGATGGCGGGCAAGAGCAGGCCGATGAGGACGGCCACGATGGCGAGGGCCACCAGCAGTTCGAGCAGCGAGTAGCCGCGCCGGGCGGTGGAGGGGAGTCGGCGGGGCACGGGGCACCTCGGCTGAGGGGGCGGGCGGATGGGCCACCGTACCAGTGTACCAGTACGCATCGGGCCTACGCAAGCCCGGCCCCCTTGATTCTCACCCCCGCCCCGCTAAACTACACGCAGTGCCACCACGGCCCGCAATGGCGTCCGCCCGCTCTCCCCGTAGGAGTGTGGCGTTCGTAGCGGGCCGGGTGGCTCTTTTCGTTTCCCGACCGCCCCGCCACGATCACGCCGAACCCAGGCCCGCCATGACGCCGAAACTGACCAAGGCCGAGCTGCTCAAAACGCCCATCGAGCACTTCGACATCACGCAACATAACGTGGTGCCGGTGGTCGATGCCATGCGCAACATGGCATTTAGCGCGCGCGACCTCGCCCGCGCGGCCGACATCACCGCGATGATGGTGCGCGACCGCGATTGTGGTGTGATTCTGTGCCTGGCGGGGTCGCTCATTAGTGCGGGGCTGAAGAAAGTGTTCGTGGACGCGATCCGCGCGAACATGGTCGATGCGATTGTCAGCACGGGTGCGAACATCGTGGACCAAGACTTCTTCGAGGCGCTGGGGTTCCGGCACTACGTCGGCGAGGAGCGGCTGCGCTCGGGGATGCACGACGCGGAACTGCGCGAACTGTCGATCGACCGCATCTACGACACCTTAATCGACGAAGAAGAGTTGCGCGTGTGCGACGACGTGACGCGGCAAATCGCCGACGAGTTGGAGCCGCGCCCGCACTCGTCGCGCGAGTTCATCAAGGCCATGGGCGCGTACCTGGAGAAGCACGGCTGCAAGACGCCCGACTCAATCGTCTACGAGGCGTACAAGCTGGATGTACCCATCTTCGTGCCGGCGTTCAGCGACTGCTCGGCCGGGTTCGGGCTAGTCGCCCACCAGCACAGTCGCGGCGACTCGCCCAAGGTGAGCCTCGATAGCGCGAAAGATTTCTACGAACTGACGCAGTGCAAGATCGCCAACCCCACCACGGGGCTGTTCATGATCGGCGGCGGGGTGCCGAAGAACTTCGCCCAAGACATCGTGGTCGCCGCCGACATTCTGGGCGAAGAAGCCCCGATGCACAAGTACGCGGTGCAGGTGACGGTGGCCGACGCGCGCGACGGTGCGCTTTCCGGCAGCACCCTCAAGGAGGCGTCGAGCTGGGGCAAGGTGGACCTCGCGCACGAGCAGATGGTGTTCGCCGAGGCGACGACCGCCGTGCCGTTTTTGCTCGGGTACGCCTACCACCTCGGTGAGTGGAAGACCCGGCAAGCGCGCCGCTGGGGCCGGATGCTCGAGCCGGCTGCGGTGTAGGGACGTGAGCCTCGGCATGAACCTACTTTTCGTCTGCAGCCGCAACCGCCTGCGCAGCCCCACGGCAGAGGCTGTGTTCGCAGCGGTGCCGGGCTTCTGCGCGCTTTCGGCCGGGACGGCGCCCGACGCCGAGGAGCCGGTGACGCCGGATTTACTCTGGTGGGCCCATATTGTGTTCGTAATGGAGGAGTCGCACCGCCGGCAGTTGGCGGCGCGGTTCGGCCGGCAGTTACGCGGCAAGCGGGTGGTCTGCCTGGATATTCCCGACGGCTATGCGTTCATGCAGCCGGAGTTGGTGGACCTGTTGTGGGAGCGTGTGGGGCGCTCAGTCGAGTTGCCGGAGCGCTAGGCGAACACCCCGGCCAGCGGCAGCCGCCACCCCGGCAGGTGCGGCTCGGCGTCGGCGGTGTCGGTCGCGGCGAACAGGCGTGGCGAGTCGGGGGCGCTGGCCGAGTAGGCACGCACGGTCTTGGCAACGGGATCGACATCCCACACCACCAGGGTGCCGGCCTCGAAGTAGTCGGCGCGCTTCGCGGCCATCTCGCGCTCGGGCGCCGGGCCGTAGTCGTTGTCGCTGCGGACCTCAATGGCGAAGTCCGGCGCGCCGTCGATGAAGCGCATGTCGTTGGCCGGCATCGGGCCGGAGTAGTACGACGCATCGGGGACGAACGACTCGCGGCCGCTGCTGAGTTCGGGGACGGCGAAGGTGCAGCCATCGGGGTGGGCGACGCCGCGCCCCGTAGCCACGGCGTAATCGTCTAGGAACCTGTAAATTCGGCCACCGACTCGGGCGGGACGGGAACCTGTACCCATTTTTGGAACGATTACCCCGCTAATGAGTTCGGCCTTCCCCTCGACCCCCATCAAGTCGTCGAGCGTCGCGCGGGTCGCGGTCTGCGGCGTCATCGTCGTCCCTCCTGCCGTCCGTGTCACTTCTGGAATAGTACCCGCACGCCCTTCTTGTTCGACGTGACCACGTCCAGCTTACCGTCGCCGTCCACGTCGGTGATCGTGAACTGCGTGCCGACGCCCGAGTCGCCGTCGATCAGCTTGGGCGTGAAACTCAGGGAGCCGTCGGCGGCGCGGGAGCCTTTCAAGAGGTACACGCGCGCCGGCCAGTCCGAGCCGGGTTCGCTGCGGCCGTGGCTCCACCAGCGCTTGCCGGTCACGAGGTCGGGCGTGCCGTCGCCGTCGAGGTCCACTAGGTGCGCCGCGTGGGTCTCGCTCACGAGCTTGTCGAACAGCGTGGACTTCACGAAGCCCCCCTCTCCGCCGGCGCGCTGACTGTGCGAGAAGATGCCGAACTTGTGAGCGCTGGTGCTGAGGATGTCGGCCTTGCCGTCGCCATCGAGGTCGATGGCGAACATGTCGGCCACCGCGTCGCCGAGGTTCGCCGGGTGGAACGCCCAGGCCGCGTCGGCCGTCACCTTCGCCGGCTGCTCCCACCAGCCGCCGGTGCAGATCACGTCGGGCCGGCCGTCGCCGTTGACATCCCCCACGCCGAGGCCGTGCGCGAAGCGGGCCGTGCCGGGGGCCGGCTTGCCGTCGATGGGCGGGCCGGAGACGGCGTGCTTGACCCACAGCGCGTTGCAGTCGCTCGCCGGCGTGAAGTACGCCATCTCGCCCGAGTTGCCGTCTTCCTTGCCGCCGACGGGCTGGGTGCCCATCACCAGTACGCGCTTGCCGGTCTTGAGCAGGTCCACATAAAGGGGCGTCTCGTTGCACGCGGAGTGCCACACGGTGTGCCGCACCCACGCCTCGTCGCCGGCGGGAGTCTTGCGGGCCTTGCCGGGGTTCTCGAGCCAGTAGCACGGCTTGCCGGGGAAGTCGATCACGAGCAAATCCGCGAACCCGTCGCCGTTGAAGTCCTCGGCCCAGCAGGCGAACACCCGGCTGTAGTTCCGCAGGCCGTCGCCGTGGTCCATTGGCGGCTGCATGGCGTGCGGCGCCCAAGTCGGCGCCTCGTACCAGTGCTCGCCGGTGAGGATGTCGAGTTTGCCGTCGCCGTTCACGTCCGCGACGGCCACGCCCTCGCTGCGGAACTTGGCGTCGAGGACCACCTTATGCCAGTTGGGCAGTGGGGTCTCGGCGGGCGGGCCGTCGTCGGCGACGAGCAGGAGGGCGGCGAGGAAGAGGGTGGGCATGGGACAGCTCCGGGGAGTGAAGCGGAAGCAACCTCACCTCCCTCCCCCTCTCCGAGGCGGAGAGGGGGCGAGAGTGGGTTACTGCTTGATCTACTGGGCACGCCACGCTTCGACGCCGGCACGCGCGATCGCCCCCTCTCTTTTGGGGGAGGGGGTTGGGGGTGAGGTCTCTTCGGCTGCTCACCGCGAGCCGCCTACCGAATCACCTTCCGCGAGAACGCCACGATGAACAGCCCGAACAGCAGCGACCCCATCACCGACTCGACCATCACCGGCACGTTCATCCACCCCTTGGCGACCTCGCGGATGCCGCCCATGCCCGAGGTGAACACCGACACGCTGGTGGTGAACCCCACCATCAGCCGGTTCGCGGGGTCGGTCTTGGCGCCCTCGAACGGCAGCTTCTCGATGTAGAAGTCCTCGACGTTCGCCGCGTAGACGGCCGCGAAGCTGAGGACAATCACCGCTGCCATGCGCACCGCGCGCAGGGGGTTGGTGCCGTAGCCGCAGCCGAGGTCCAGGAACAACCAGTCGGCCGCGTGGCGCCAGATCGTCCACGGGCGCTTCCAGCTCACCGGCTGACTTTTGCGCTGGGCGACCTTGAAGCGGTAGAACGCCCAGTCCTCGTGGTCGTAGCGGTGCAACGCGCTGTAGCAGCGCTTGAGCAGGCCGTACTCCTGCATCGCGTCGTCGTAGCGCCGCTCGACTTCGCTAGCCACGCGCCCCTGCAGTTGGCCCGGCGACACGCGAATCCGTTCGGCGACCGCGTTCAGGAACGCGAACCGCTGCGCCGGTCCTTGCTTAATCGCCTCCAGGTAGACGAAGTCCGGCAGCTTCGCCTTCGAGAAGTCGAGCAGGCCGTCGAACCGCGACTCGCCCGCGTCGAACTTCTTGGCGACGTGAATGCCCCGGAACAGTGCCGCGGCGCGGAAGTGGCACCCGGCGAAGTTCACCCCCTGCGTGCCACTCACCGAGCGGAAGTCGGCCTCGGAGTGGAACTGGCACTCCTTGAAGTCCGCCCACCCGGCGAACTTCGCCTCCCAGAACGACGCCACTCCCTGGAACACGCACGCCGCGAAGGCGCCCTTGCCCCGGAACTCGGCGTAGGCGGCGCTGAACTTCCCGCCCACGGTGACGCCGTACACCGGTGCTTTCAGGAACACCGCATGACTAACGTCGAAGTCCTTCTCGAACAGCACCGCCCCGCGCCACGCCGGCTTCTCCACCGTGCTGCCGGCGAAGCTCACGCCCTCGCGGAAGGTCGCCCCGTGGAACTGCGGAGCCACCAGGGTGCAGTTCGTCACGCGCACCGGCAGGGCGAACTCGCCCTTGAACACCAGCCGGCGCACGCGCACCCCGGCGAGTTCCTTGCCCGCTAGCAGAATCGCCAGCGCCTCGGCGGCGCCCATCTCGGCCCGAGCGGTCGCCTGCTCCGGCGCGTCGGACTCAGCAGTCATCGAATCGGCGTCGGCGGCGCTCATCGCGGTTCTCCAAGTGGGGTGTCGGGGCAGCGACAGCGCCGGGCGCGACGGGGTTCGGGCCGAGGGAGGAAGAGGTTTGGCCGCGGAGTCGCGGAGAGCGCGGAGGGAGGAGGAAGACTCAAGAATTCGTGTTCGGAAACAAAACTCCCTCTTCCTCGTGTCTTCCCTCCGCGCTCTCCGCGACTCCGCGGCCAAACCTCTTCCTCTTTGTCTTCTACTCCCCGCCCTGCCCCCAGAAACAAACCCCAAACCCATTGAGGTCCACGTCCTCGACCTTATCCCCCTCGCCGGGGTTGCTGCGGTCGAGTGAGAGCCGGACGAACGCCCAAAAGGCCGACTTCTCGTTCTGCTGGTCGTAGCCGTTCACGTCCGCATCCGCTTCGAGCAGCCAGCGCCAGTTGCGCCGCTCGGTGCCCGCGTCGGCGGCTTCCTCCTGCCAACCTTTCAGCACGCGCTCGATCGCCTGCACGGCCTGGCGCCACTGCTTGGCTTCGCCGAGGTGCAGTTGCAGTTCGTCCGGCGCCGGCTCGAACTCCGCGCCGGGGACCGCGCGCACCGCGTCGAACAAGCGCGTCTCGAGTTGCGCCGCCCGCCACGGCGACCACAGGTACACGGTCACGCCCGGCGAGTCCATCGCCAGGCCGTACAGTTCGACGCGCATCGGCCCTATCCTGCACTGGGAGACTCTACCGTGTGACTGTAACCGCCGCCGAGTCCCCGGACTAGCCCGCATCCGCTGAATCGTCATGAACTTGCCGACCGAACTCGACTACCCCTTGGTCGCCATCGGCGACCTCCACGGCCGCGCCGACTGGCTGCGCACCCTGCTCGCCGCCGTCGAAGCGCACCCCGACGCATCGACGGCGCGCGTCGTGTTCCTCGGCGACTTCGTGGACCGCCACCCCCAGGTGAGGGAAACCCTCGACCTCGTACTCGGCGTCCTGCGCGACCGCCCCGGCAGCACCGCCGTGACGGGCAACCACGACCTCGCCCTCTCCCGCGCCCTCGGCCTGGGCGGCAAGCCGTACTCGCCGCACTGGCGCCGCCGCTACCAGAGCGACTACGACCACGTCCCCACCTTCGAGAGCTACCTCGCGCGCGGCCCCGACCCCGGCGACTTCGACGCCGCCTGCGAGGCACTCAAGGACGCGATGCCGCCCGAGCACGCCGACTTTTTGGGCAACCTGCCGTGGGGCGCGAGTGCCGCCGGGCACCTGTTCCTGCACTGCGGTCTGAGCAAAGAGTTGGGCATGACCGCCCAGGCCCAGTGGGGCTGCGTCGAGCGCAAACTCTGGGACCGCGCGACGGTGAGTCCGAAGCTCGGCACCACCACCGAGCGCTGGTTCGACCCCGAGTACCCCAGTTGGGTCGGCGCGAGCCGCAAGTCGTCGCTGGACCCTCTTCCGTACCCCGGCAAGGTGCAAGTCAGCGGCCACGTCTACACGCGCGAGCCGGACGCGAACGGCGTGCGCATCCGCATCGACACCACGGGGGGGAGCAACCCGCCGCTGTGCGGGTGCCTGCTGCGCGACGCCAAGTCGCCGCCGGAGTTCCTGTTCGGCTCCGAAACACGACGCTAGCGGCTCTGTCCCCTCCCCCCTTGAGGGGGAGGGCTAGGGTGGGGGGTAACTGGCCCAGTA
>CAXTPM010000164.1:0-2923 GCA_964245865.1 uncultured Fimbriiglobus sp.
GCTCCGGGGCGGGAGGCGTTGACGGCGAAACCCGCAATAATATCATGATTGCCTTACTGCCGCGTCTTTACCCCCGCCCCGAGGCGACCGATGACCGCCCGCGCCCCGGCCTTCGCCCTCCTCGCTGCGCTGTTCGCCGCCGGCGGCGACTGGCCGCAGTGGCGCGGGCCGAACCGCGACGGCGCCTCCTCGGAAGCCGGCCCCCTCGCCGACTGGCTCCCCGCGGGGCCGAAACTCCTCTGGAGCATCGACACCCTGGGGGCCGGCTACTCCGGCCCGGCGGTTGTGGGTGATCGGCTGTTCGTCATGGCCTCCGACGCGGAGTTCGAGTATCTGACGGCCCGCGAGGCCGGGACCGGCCGCGAGGTCTGGCGCGCCAAGCTCGGGCCGCTCACCAAGAACCGCTGGGGCGACGGCCCGCGCGGTACCCCGACCGTCGCCGGCAGTCGGGTGGTTGCCCTCGGCGGGCAGGGCGTGCTGCTGTGCGCCGACGCCGCCACGGGCCGGGAGTTGTGGCGCACCGACCTGCGCACCGACCACGCCGGGCAGTTGATGCGCGGCAACATTCTCGACACCGACTGGGGCTACTCCGAGTCGCCGTTGGTAGAGGCAGGCCGCGTGGTCGTCTCGCCCGGCGGGCCGAAGGGCACCGTCGCGGCGTTCGACTTGCCCACCGGCAAACTCGTCTGGCGCACCACGTCCGTGACCGACGCGGCGAGTTACTCGTCGGCGGTGGTCGCCGAGATCGCGGGCGTGCGGCAAGTCGTGCAACTCACGGGGGGAGTCGAGTACCGCGTCGGGGCGCTGATGAGTTCCCCGCCCCAAGCCCTCGGCCTCGACCCGGCCACCGGCGCGGTACTGTGGCGGCACCCGATCCGATACGCCACCGCCGGCGTCATCAACACGCCGGTGGTCGTCGGCGACCTCGTCCACACGACCTGCGGCTATGGGGCGGGCTGCTCGCTTTTGAGTATCGAGAAGCCCGGCGGCGGGTGGAAGGTAGCCGATACCGCCAAGGGAGACGCGCGCCGCGCGATGGCAGTCTACCACGGCGGCGCGATTGCCCACGGCGGCAAGGCCTACGGCTACTCCGACAGCAGCGGCTGGGTCTGCCAGCAACTACCGGGCGGCGAAACGGCGTGGCAGGACCGCCGCACCCCCGGCGGCAGCCTGGCGCGCGTCGGCGAGCGCTTCGTCATCGTCGGCACCGAGGGCAAGTTGCTACTAGTCGAGCCGGGCGAGGGCGGCTGGGGCGTGCGCGGCGAGTTCGCGCTGCCCGAAGCGTCGCGGATTCGCAAGGCGAGCAGTTACATTAAGGTGTGTACACACCCAGTGGTGGCGGGCGGGAAGTTGTATGTGCGTGACCAGGAGCGGCTGTGGTGCTTCGAGGTGCGGTGAGGCGGGAACTACCCCCGCAGAATGTCCCGCACCACCTTGCCGTGCACTTCCGTCAGCCGGAAGTTCCGCCCCTGGAACTTGTACGTCAGCCGCTCGTGGTCGATCCCCAAGAGGTGCAGGATGGTCGCCTGCAAGTCGTGCGTGTGGACGGGGTTCTCGACGGCGTTCATCGCGAACTCGTCGGTCGCGCCGTAGCTAATGCCGGGCTTCACGCCGCCCCCGGCCATCCAGACGGTGTAGGCGTAGGGGTGGTGGTCGCGGCCCCACCCCTTGCGGTCGGCGATGTTGCCCTGCAAAAACGGCGTGCGCCCGAACTCGCCGCCCCAGATCACCAGCGTGTCATCCAATAGGCCGAGGCGCTTGAGGTCGGTCACGAGTGCCGCGGCCGGCTGGTCGGTGTCCTTGCACTGCGTGTAAAGCTCGCTCGTGAGGACCGCGTGGTGGTCCCACCCGGCGTGCATGATCTGGGTGAAGCGCACGCCGCGCTCGGCGAGTCGCCGGGCCATCAGGCAGTTGTAGGCGAACGTCCCCGGCACCCGCACGCCGGGGCCGTAGGCCTCGAGCACCGACGCGGGCTCCTTGCTGAAGTCGGTGAGTTCCGGCACGCTCGCCTGCATGCGGTAGGCCATCTCGTACTGCGTGATGCGCGTGCCGATCTCGGGGTCGCCGACTTGCGCCTGCTTCATGGCGTTCAGCTCGGCCAGGTCGTCCAACATCGCCCGGCGCAACTCGCGGCTGACGCCGGCGGGGTTCTCCAAATCGAGCACCGGCTCGGTGCCGCCCCGGAACTTCACGCCCTGGTACCGGCTCGGCAGGAAGCCGCTGCCCCAGTAATAGTCGTAGAAAATCTGCCCGCAGGTGGTGTTCTTGGCGATCGAGGTCATCACCACGTAGCTCGGCAGGTTCTCGTTCAGACTGCCGAGGCCGTAGGTCTGCCACGCGCCGATCGTGGGGCGCCCCGGCTGCTCGGACCCCGTGAGCAAAAACGTGATCGCCGGGGCGTGGTTGACCGACTCGGTGTGCAGGGATTTGACGAAGCACAGTTCGTCCGCGATTTTGGCGGTGTGCGGCAGCAGGTCCGACACCCACGCGCCGCTCTGGCCGTGCTGACGGAACGGCTCGACGGGCGCGAGCAGCCTCTTGCCCGTGGCCGAGCCGGTCATCGTGCTGAAGCGCTTGCCGCCGATCGCGGACTCGGGCACCGGCTCGCCGTGGCGCTTTTTCAACTCGGGCTTGTAGTCGAACAGATCGACGTGCGTGGGGGCGCCGTTCTGGAACAGGTAGATGACGCGCTTGGCCTTGGGCGCGAAGTGCGGCAAGCCGGGCAGCGCGCCCACGGGGACCGAACTGGCCGAGGCGTCGGCGGCACGAACCGAGTCGCGGCCGAGCAGCGACGCCAGCGCGGCCGCGCCGAGTCCGCGCGCCGACTGCGCAAAGAGTTGCCGCCGGGTCGAAAGTTGGGCGAAGCGCTCGAACTCGTCGCGGGTGCCCGCCATCGCGGCTACTCCTTGGTGAGCGCTTCGTC
>CAXTPM010000164.1:2933-3715 GCA_964245865.1 uncultured Fimbriiglobus sp.
CCGAATGCTCGCCATCAAGGGCAAGCGCAGTGCCACCAGCTTCCACCGCGAGCTGCGCGAACCGCTCGAACTCGTCGGGCGTAGTCGTCACCGCGGCTACTCCTTGGTGAGCGCTTCGTCGAGGTTGAGGATCACGCCGCAGAGCGCCGCCCACGCCGCGTGCTCGACTTCGGGGACGGTCGCGGCGCGCTTCGACTCGCCGACGGTGAGCAGCTTCGCCGCCGACGCCGGGTCCGCCTTGAACGCGGCGCGGTACTTGGCGAGCGCCTTGCGGAACACCGCGCGCTCCGCCTCAGAGGGTGCGCGGCTCAGCACGCGCTCGCACGCCAGGGTGAGGCGGGCGTCGTCGTCCGATGTCGCCGTCAGCACGCGCTCGGCGAGCGCCCGCGCGGCCTCGACGTAGGTGACTTCGTTCAGCGTGGTCAGCGCGTGCAGCGGCGTGTTGGTGCGGCCACTCTTCACCGAGCAACTCAGGCGCGACGGCGTGTCGAACAGCACCGTGGGAGTGACGATCCGCCGCCAGAACAGGTACACACTCCGGCGGTACAAGTCGTCGCCGTGCCCCTGCTTGTACTGCTTCTGGCCGAACGTCGCCTCCTCCCACACCCCCGGCGCGTGGTAGCCCATCACCGGCTCGCCGCCGGTCTTCTCGACCAAGAGGCCCGAGGCGGCGAGCGCCGAATCGCGGATCGCCCACGCCGAGAGCCGGAAGCGCGGGCCACGCGCCAGGAGCCGGTTCGACGGGTCGCGCTCCAGCGCGTCGGGCGTCACCGCCGACGACT
>CAXTPM010000164.1:3733-4154 GCA_964245865.1 uncultured Fimbriiglobus sp.
CGTTGCTGGTCACGATCAGCCGCATCAGCCGCTTCACACTCCAAGCCGGGGCCGCGGGGTCGCCCGGCCTCACGAACTCGCGGGCGAGGTAATCCAACAACTCCGGGTGCGCGGGCCGCTCGGACTGCACGCCGAAGTCTTCGCTCGTCTTGACGAGTCCCTGCCCGAACACCTGAGACCAGAAGCGGTTGACCGCCACGCGCGCCGTCAGCGGGTTCTCCGGGGCGACGACCCACTCGGCGAGCGCCAGCCGGTCGGGCTTCGCGCCGACTTTGAGTCGGCCCACCGCACTCGGCACCACCGGCTCGACTTTGGCGAGCGGCTTGGTGTAGATGCCCTTGTCCAGAATGAACGTCTCGCGCGATTTCGGCATGTCGGCCATGACCATTACGCGCGGGATCGCGCGGTAAGCCTTGTTCTC
>CAXTPM010000164.1:4164-6253 GCA_964245865.1 uncultured Fimbriiglobus sp.
TCGGATGTCATCGCCGGGCGCAGCTCCGCGAGCGCCTGGGCGTACTCCGCGTCGGCGGCGAGGTGCTCGGCGAGGCGGTCGAGTGTCTTGCCCTCGCGGTAGCGCGGCGACTTCTGGAGCGCGTCCTTGAGGTCGCCGGGCCACTTGGCGCTGGCCCCCTTGGGGAAGCGCTTGGCCTCAAGCGCCTCGACGCGCTTCGAGAGTGCGGCGAGCTTGTCGGCGGCGAGCCGGAACGCCTCTTTTTGCGCCGGCGTGGCGACCTCCAGCACCGGCTTCGTTTGCGGGTCGCCGCCGCTCCCATCGACCGGCGTCTGGTCGAAGAACGCCATCAACCCGTAGTATTCCGATTGCTTCACGGGGTCGAACTTGTGGTCGTGGCAGCGGCAGCAGTTCATGGTGAGGCCCAGCCACACCGTGCCCGTCGTCTCGGCCATGTCCATCGCGTAGTCGATGCGGTTCTCCTCGGGGATGCGCCCGCCCTCGCCATTGATGGCGTGGTTGCGCAGGAACCCCGTGGCGAGCCGAGTCTCGTCGGTGGCGTCGGGGAGTAAGTCGCCGGCGAGTTGGTTCACGGTGAAGCGGTCGTAGGGCATGTCGGCGTTGAACGCCCGCACCGCCCAGTCGCGCCACGGCCACATGGTGCGCTCGCCGTCCCCCTGGTAGCCGTTGGTGTCGGCGTAGCGCGCCGCGGCCAGCCACTCGAACACCATCCGCTCGCCGTAGCGAGGACTCGCCAGCAGCCGGTCCACGACGCGCTCGAACGCCCCCGGCCTGTCGTCACTTACGAACGCGGCCACTTCGGCGGGCGTCGGCGGCAGCCCGGTGAGGTCGAGCGTCACGCGGCGGATCAGCGTGCGCTTGTCCGCTTCGGGCGCGAGCGTCAGCCCCTCGGCGGCGAGGCGGCGCGCCACTAGCTCATCGACGGGGTGGCCCGCCCCGCCGAGTGCCGGCCGCGCCGGCGGCTCGAACGCCCAGTGCCGGCCCCACACCGCGCCCTGATCGACCCAGCGCTTCAGTACCTCGACTTGCGCCGGAGGCACGGGCTTCTTCGACCGCGGCGGCGGCATGATTTCGGTCGGCTCGTCGCACGTCACCCGCCGGACTAGCTCGGAGTCGCCGCTCTTGCCGGGCACCACCAGCGGCGAATCCTTGCGGAACAGGTCGTCCTGGGTGTCGAGCCGCAGGTCGGCCTTGCGCGACTTCTCGTCGGGGCCGTGGCAGGCGTAGCAGTATTCCGACAGGATCGGCGCCACGTCGCGCGCGAAGTCGATGCGGCCCCCCGACACCGGGGCGACCGGCGGCGTCTCGGCCCGCAAGGTAGCGGCGCCCGACAGCGCGGCGAGGCAGGCGAGTGCGGCCCGGATCATGCGAATCGGCCCACGGGGAGGAGCGCGGGTGGCGGGACGGTCATTATAGCCCGCGTGCGTCGGGGGAACCAGTCCCGCGCCCCAGTCCGCCGCGGACGCGCGACGGCCGCGGTAAACGGCGGGGATTCACGCACTTCTCACGAGACGGCGTGTCCGGGGGCGGCAATACTCACACCATGAGAATCCGCCGCCGAGTGACGAAGCGCCTGCTGCCCGCTACCCTCCTCGCCGTTGCCGCCGGCGCTGCGGCGCTCGCCTGGGACCGACTGAACGACCGGGCGCGCCTGGCCGCGGCGGTCGCCCGCGCCGACGCCGCCGATCCGGGGTGGCGCCTCGAAGATGTCGTCGCGGCGCACAACGCCGCAGTCGATCCCGGTTCGGCGGCTGCGGACGCGGCAGCGCGGGCGGCGGTGGGGGCCGCGCCGAAGGGGTACGCGGCGTGGATGGGGTCGAAGAACTTCCCGCCGGGCGCCGCGCGGAACCGCCGCCCCGCCCCGGCGGCGCTCGCCGAGGTCGCCGCGCTGCACGCCCAGTGCGGGCCGGCGGTCGCGGCGGCGCGGTCACTTTCGGAGGCGCCGGGGGCCGCGTCGCCGCTCGCGCTCGAGACGGCGGGGCCGATGCCGCTCGCGGTCGCCGCCGCACCCGACTCCCACATGAGGCTCTTGGGGGCGGCGCGGCTCCTGGAGTTCGACGCGGCGGCGTCGGCCCTCGCCGGGCGCCCC
>CAXTPM010000164.1:6263-9577 GCA_964245865.1 uncultured Fimbriiglobus sp.
GTCGTAGGAGACGAGGCTGCCGCGCAGGGGGAAGGCGGGGCCGGCGGTTTTGACCGTGTTCGCGCCGGGGCGTGCGTCGGGATGCTCAAACTGGCGGGCCGGGTCGGGGGCGAGCCGGTCTACTTCTTGCAGATGGTGCGCGCCAGCGCCGCCAACCGCGCGGTGGCCGCGACCGAGCGCGTCCTCGCCTGGTGCGAGCCGGCCGACGGGCCGCTTGCCGAGTTGCAAGCCGCACTCGCGCAAGAGCGCGGCTTCGACCGGCTGACGCCCGCGCTGCGCGGCCAGCGCGCCCAGGACGCGGCGATTTACGAGGCGCTCGCGGCCGGTAAGTTCGCCGGCGTGCCCCTGGGCGCGCCCCCGGCGCCCGCGCTCACCGCCCGGCTCCAGGCCGGCGCGGAGCGGAGCGCGGCCCCCGGCGTGCTGGCCGACCTGCTCGACCACTCCGCCGCGCTGCTGGAGGCGGCCAAACGCCCCGACCCCGAGCGCGGGCGGGCCGCGCTCGCCGCCGTCGCCGCCCTGCCGAACCCGGACTTCGCCCTGCCGGGCCGGCGGGACGCCCTCCGCACTCTCCAGACATCCGCCGAGCCGTTCCGCCGCGACGCCCAGCTCCGCGCCCGGCTCGCCTGCGCCGAGGTGGCCGTGGCCTGCGAGCGCTTCCGGTTGGCGAACGGCCGCTTCCCCGCCGGCCTCGCGGAGATTCCGCCGGCTATCCTTGCCGAGCCGCCGGCTGACCCGGCCACCGGCGGGCCGCTCGGCTACGACGCGACCGGCGAGGGCGCAGCGGTGTCGTCGGGCGAGAAGTCGCCCCCGGCGGCGCCCGGCGTGGTGTTCCGGCTGTGGAACCCCGCCGCGCGCCGGGCGGCGCCGAAACCGGGGGGTGGGCCGTGACTCGCAAGCGGCACACTCGCCTGAGCGCGGGTCTCACGCTCGCCGCACTGGCGGTCGGCGCGGCGATCTATACGGCCGGGACGCGCGGCCGGGCACGGCTGGCTGCGGCGGTAGCTCGCGCCGACGCATCGGACCCCGACTGGCGCTTCGCCAACACCCTCGCCGCGCACAACGCGGCCGTGGCGCCGCCGGAGTCGAACGCCGCCGGGGTCGCGCTCGCGGCCCTTGCGCTCGACACGGGGTCGCTGCGGGCGTGGCAGATTCACCAGGAGCAGTCGCCCGAACCGCCGACGAACCGGCGGATGAGTGCCGACGACCTGCGCGCCGCCGAGGCCGCGCACGCCGGCTGCCGGCCCGCCATCCTGGCCGCGCGGCGGGTGGTTGACTTCCCCGGCGGCGGACTGGCGTTCAATGTTACCGGTCCAGACCCCTACACCGATTTCCTCAACGACGCCCAAGGGCTGGCCCGCGCCGGCCACCTGCTCGCCCTCGACGCGCGGGTGCTAGCCCACCGGGGCGACCTGGCCGGCGCCCTCGATGCGTGCGCGGCGCTCCTGCACCTCGCCGAGGTCGGCGTCGGCGCCGAGCCGTCGGTCTACGGCCAGCACGTCGGCGGCGCCCTCGCGGCGGTGGCCGTGACGGAAATCGAGCGGTCGTTAGCGTGGAACGCCGCCGGCGAGGCCCAACTCGCGCGGCTCCAGGAGGCGATTCGGCGCGAGCGGCTGGCCCCGCGGCTGCGACACTCGTGGCGCGGCGAGCGCGCGATGCACCTGGCGTTCCTCGACGCGCTGGAGGCCGGCGCGGTCGTGCCCCTCCGCTACCGCGCCGGCGCCGGGGCGCGCCCGCCGGCCGGGCCGGTGGACAGGCTCCGCGCGTGGTCGTGGCGCGGCGAACTGACCGAGGCCCGCGCCTTCGCCCTGGAGGACTACGAGGCGCTAATGGCTGCCGCCGAGTTGCCCGACCCCGAGCGCGCCGAGGCCGTGGCCGCCCGCCGGGCCGTGGCGCCGCCCAACCGGCTTGCCGGGATGTACCGCCCGCCGTTCGACCAGTCCGAGGCCCGCGCGGCGGCAAACCGTGCCCGGCTGGCGTGCGCCGAGGTCGCCATCGCCTGCGAGCGGTTCAGGCTGCGGGCCGGCCGATTCCCCGCGTTGCTCGCCGGAATCCCGGCCGACATCCTGGCGAGCGCCCCGAGCGACCCCGCGACCGGCGGGCCGCTCGGCTACCGCGTCACCGCCGAGGGGGCGGAAGTGTCGGCGGCCACCCCCGACGGCGCCAGCGCGCCGGCGACCCGCTTCCGGCTGTGGAACCCCGGCCTGCGGCGCCTCCCCCGCGTTGATTAGCGCGCTTCTCACTGGACGGCCGGCCCGGCGGTTGCGACACTCGAGTGCATGACCCCACTCCGACTTCGCGCCGCCTGGCGTCTGGTTTTGGCGTTTGCCGCCCTAGTCGCGCTGGGCGCGGGGCTGGCGGTGATGCAGGCGCGGGAGCGGTCTCGGGCGCGCCTCGCCGAGGCGTTGGCCCGGCTCGACGCGGCCGACCCGAAGTGGCGGGTTGGCGACGTTCTGGCCCGCCACAACGCGCGGGTGCCGCCGCCGGAATCGAACGCTACCGACGCCGCCGTCGCGGCCCTGGCCCTCGACGCCGGCGGGTTCAAGCGCTGGGCGGCGCGCGGGCGTGGCCCCGCCCCGCCGTCGAACCGCCGGATGGACCCCGCCGACGCCGGCTTCGCCGAGGAGTCGCACGCCGGGTGCCTCGCGGCGGTCCTGGCCGCGCGGAAGGTAGTTGATTTTCCCGAGGGCGGCTCGGTACTCGTGCCGAACGGGCCGGACCCGTCCATGATCCTTCTACCCCGTTTGCAGCCGGTGCGCGAGGCGGCGAACCTCCTGGAGTTGGACGCGCTGGTGCGCGCCCACCGGGGCGACGCGGCCGGGGCGCTCGACTCGCTGGCCGCGATCGTCCACCTCGGGGCCGCGGCGATCGGCGACGAGCCGTGCGTCATGTCGCAACTCGTGCGCGACGCCGTCACCGGCGTCGCGCTCACGAGCCTCGAACGCACGCTGGCCTGGACCGTCCCGCCCGAGGCGCGCCTGGCCGGGCTGCAGGAGGCGCTACGGCGCGAGCGCGGCGCGCCCCGGCTGCGGGTCGGGTACCGGGGCGACCGGGCGATTACGATCGGGGGGTACGAGGCGATCGGCTCCGGCGCGGTTGTGCCGGTGCCGGCCGACGCCGACGCCGGCACGCGCCCGGTGGCGAACCCCGTTGACCGGGTGCGCTCCTGGTCGTGGCGGGCCGAGATGACGGAGACGCAGTCGTTCACGCTCGCCGAGTTCGACGCACTCTTGGTTGCCGCCGAGTTGCCCGACCCCGAGCGCGCCGAGGCCGTGGCCGCGCACCTGGCGGTGCCGACGCCGAACCGCTTGGCCGCG
>CAXTPM010000165.1:0-4269 GCA_964245865.1 uncultured Fimbriiglobus sp.
CATTGCGGCGGCGCATCCAGTTCGATTTATACTACATTACGCACTGGAACCCGTGGTTCGACCTGCGCATCATGATCCTCACCGTGTGGCGCATGCTGGCGCGCGGCGAGAAGCACGCGTACTGAGCGTGACTCGTGGCTCGTGGATCGATCTAACATGGCCGCTCGCGTAGTAGTGTTTTGTGCACTCGCTTGTCTGGCCGCGCTGCCGGCGGGGCCGACGACTAGCACCTTGCGCGCCGACGGGGCACTGCTAATCAACGGCAAGCCGGTGTTCCCGTGCGGGTTCTACATCTCCACGGGGCACACCGGCGACTCGCGCCTGAAGTGCGTCGAACTGGTGCACGGCATCGGCGGCAACGCGGTGCACATTGAAGGATCGTGGCACGAGGACACGCGCTTCCTAGACAGGGCCGCGGAGTTGGGCGTGCACGTCATCGCGGGGCACACCGAAACCGAGGATAAACTCTGGCGCGTGGCGAAGTACCACAAGCACCCGGCGATTATTGCGTGGACGCTCTACGACGACGCCAACACCAAGTCCACCGTCGATCACCTGCGCAAAATGAACAAGCTCGTCAAGGCCGCGGCGCCGAACGCACTAACGTATATTCCACTCGGCGTCCAAAATAAATCGGTCCTCACGCCGGTCGATGAGTTCTTCGACTGCTCGGACATCGTCGGCTGGGAGAACTACCCCGTCGCGGCGCCCAAGGCCGACGACTCGACCCTACGCGCCACCGAAACGCAGATGGTCGCCGCGCAACTGGCGGCGCGCCAGTACAAGCGGCCGCTGTGGTTCCTGCCGCAGACGTTCGCCTGGCCGGGGGGCCGGGTGCCGACGCCGGCCGAGTACCGCAACTTGTGTTACGTGGGGCTGTGTAACGACGCCAAGGCGATTCTGCCGTGGTGCATCTACTACAAGGGCGACTCGGCCGAGACGAAGGCGGCGAACAAACTCAAGGGCGAGCCGTCGTTCGAGGAGTGGTACCTGCCGGACCACCCCGAACTCTGGGGCGAGTGCGGCAAGGTGGCACGCGAGGTCGCCGAGATCGCGCCGCACTTGCTCGGCGGCAAGTATACAAAACGCGACGCCGGGCCGGACGTAGTGGCCGCGTTCTGGGACGGCGGCGCGGGCGACTCGCTACTCGTGGTGGCCAACCTGCACGAGACCGAGGCGCGGGCGGTGAAACTGACCTTGCCCAGCGCGGCGGCGAGTAAGCTGACGCCGGCGTTCGCGGGCCGGCCGGCGGGGCTGGCGCTCGACGGCGCGGCGGTGGCGGGGACTCTAGCGCCGGCGGAGGTGCAGGTGTACAGGATCACGCAGTGAGCAAAACGATGGCCGAGTACCGCTCGCGGCGGAGGGCTGCTACTGGGCGTGCAACTCCGATACGGCGATCGATGACTTCCGCGAGCCGATGAAGCTGCCCCTGACCGAGTTGGCGCGGCACTGGTCGAAGCACGGCCACGTGAGCTTCGCCGGGTGGGACTCGCCGGGGTCGTACCGCGTTCTGATCGACCGCGACGGGGGGGAGTCGCCCGCTTTTCTCACCCCGCTCTCCCTCGCGCCCGCTAGAATGGCGGCATGACCGCCGCACCGACTCTCGCCGCCCCGATCGCCCTTGCCACCGTGCCGCCGCCTACGGCGCAAGTCGCCGCGCTCCGCCCGATTCTGTCGCTGTCGCCGGACGAACTCGTGGCCTGGCTCGCCGAGCGGGGCCAGCCCAAGATGCGGGCCGGGCAGATTCGCCGCTGGGTGGTCGCCCGCCGCGCGATGAGCTTCGAGGCGATGAGCGACTTGCCCAAGGCTCTGCGCGCCGAACTCGGCGCGGCGTTCCGCGTGTTCGGCAGCTCCATCGACCAGCACTTCACTGCGCGCGACCACACGCACAAGCTGCTCCTTCGGCTGAGCGACGGCAAGATCATCGAGTGCGTCTTGATTCAAGATGCAGGCCGGGCAACCGCGTGCATTTCTACGCAGGTGGGGTGCGCGATGGGCTGCGTGTTCTGCGCCAGCGGCCTCGAAGGGGTGGCGCGGAACCTCGACGCGCACGAGATGCTCGAACAGCTCGTGCTGCTGCGAAACCTCACGGCCGACCCCAACTCGAAGGAGTTGGCCCAGCCGGGGCTGGCCACGCGCCTGACCAACGTGGTGGTCATGGGCATGGGCGAGCCGCTGGCCAACCTGGAGAGTTTGCTCGACGCGCTCGGCCACGCCGGCGACCCCGAGGGCTTGAACATCGGCGCCCGGCACGTGACCATCTCCACGGTGGGCCTGCCGGCGAAGATTCGCAAGCTGGCCGAGTGCGGCAAGCAGTACCACCTCGCGGTGAGTTTGCACGCCCCGAACGACGCGCTGCGCAACCGAATCGTGCCGACCAACGCCAAAGTCGGCATCGCCGAAATCCTCGCGGCGTCGGACGACTTCTTCAAGGCGACCGGCCGGCAAGTCACATTCGAGTACGTGGTCCTGGGGCGCGAGAACGACCAGCCGAGCCACGCGCGCGAACTCGTCAACTTGCTGCGGCGGCGGAAGGCGCACCTGAACCTGATCCCGTGGAATGCGGTCGCCGGCATGGCCCACCGCTCTCCCACGGAGGCCGACCTCGCGCAGTTCATTCACACGCTCAAGGGCGGCGGGGTGAGTGTGACGGTGCGGCAGCGGCGCGGGGCGGAGATCGACGCGGCGTGCGGGCAGTTGCGCCGCGAGCGCGAGGCGCAAACCGAGGTGGCGGCGGGCTAGGGGGCGGCGAGGTGACGACCGGCCGCACCAGCGCCGTGATGGCCGCGCGCGACCCCGATGTCGCCCGGATGCTCCGCGTCCGCGCCGGCGACCAGGCCGCGTTCGCCGAACTCGTGGCGGCTTACCAGGACCGACTGTTGGGCGTCTTGAACCACATCGTCGGCCACTCGGGCGACGCCGAGGACTTGGCCCAGGAAGTGTTCCTGCGCGTCTACCGCAGCCGCGCGAGTTACACCCCCACCGCGAAGTTCTCGACGTGGCTGTTCACCCTGGCCAACAACGTGGCCCTCAACGCACTCCGCGCCCGCAAGCGCCGCCCGCCGCGCGCCAGCGGCGGCGAGGCCGCGTCCAGCGGCCCGTGGCCCGCCGGCCAATCCGCGCGCTCCAAGGAGCCGGCGCCGGGCGAGCGGCTGAGCCGCGAGGAGTTGGCCGGCGTTGTGCGCGCCGCGCTCGACCAACTCAACGACCGCCAGCGCGTGGCCGTGGTGCTCAACAAGTTCGAGGGACTCGGTTACGCCGAGATCGCGGGCGTGATGGGACTCAGCCCGCAGGCGGTGAAGTCGCTGCTGAACCGGGCGCGCGAGCAACTGCGCCAGGCGCTCGCGCCGTACATCGGCGACCAGCCCGACGCGGGGGGCGGGGCGTGACCCAACCCGACGACGCCCCCGGCGCACCGCCCGGCCCCGGCGACGACCTGACCGCCTACCTCGACGGCGAACTCGGACCCGCCGAGTCGCGCGCCGTCGAGTCGCTACTGCGCAGCGACCCCGAGGCGGGGCGTCGCGCCGCCGGGCTGGAGCGCTCCTTCGAGCTGCTCGACCTGCTGCCGCGGGCCAAGGCGCGGGCCGACTTCGCCACGCGCACGCTGACCAAACTGCACCTCGTGGCGCTCGAAGACTCCGGCGGCACCGCCAGTTACGCGGGCCTGGGCGCGGTAGCCGCGGCCCGCCCGGTTCCGGCGCGGCGGCTGTGGCCGCGGGCGGGTTTGGTCGCCGCAACGGTGCTGCTGTTCGCGCTGGGCCACCTCGGCGGGCGCCTCACCCCGCGCGGCCCCGCCGAGCCGCCGTCGGACCCCGCGAGCATCAACCGCGTCGCGCTGCGGCTGCCGTGGTACGCCGGCGTCGATGACTTGCCGTACCTCGAACGCCTCGCCGCACTGCCGGGACTCCAGGCCGCGCCGGGCGCCCCGCCGGCCGAGGAGCCGGCCGGGGACGCGCTCAAGTTGCCCGAAGTGTTCCAGGCGCTCGACCCCGGCACGCAACTGCGCCTGCGCCGGCTCGACGCCGCCCTGCGCGCGCTCGACCCGAGTCGGCAAAAGTCGCTCGAACGCACGCTCGAAGCCCACGCGGTCTGGCTCGGCCACCTGCCGCCTGGCGAGCGCCGGGAACTGCTCGACGCCCCGACCTCGGCCGAGCGCCTCGCGCTGGTCGAGTCGAGTCTGGCGCGCGACCCGTGGCCGCGGCCCCTACGCGCCGCCGAGGCGCAGCGCGCCGCCTGGGACCGCGCGGCGGGGAAGTGGCCCAAGCT
>CAXTPM010000165.1:4279-9535 GCA_964245865.1 uncultured Fimbriiglobus sp.
CGCCGCCCCCGGCAAGGTCTGGCCGTTCAAGGACGCGGAGCTGCCCAAACAGGTCGAGGCGTTCATCGCCGACGTGCTGAAGGCCGACCTCGCCAGCAACGACCGCGGCCCAACTAGCGCCGCCCACGGCCGGCTGAGCCGCGACGAGTACGCCGACCTCCGCGCCCGCCGCGACTCCGCCGGGCGGGAGGGCCACTGGGGGCTGTACGGCCTGCAAGTCTACCGCCTCGCGCAACGTCACCCGGCGCTGCCCGAGCCGCTGCCCGGAAGGCCGCGCCCGGTCGATCTGAAGTCGCTGCCGCCGGGCCTGGCGCGGCAACTGCTGCGCCCCAAACTGAAGGAAACCTTCGACAAGCCCGCCGCGCGCGGCCGCTACCCCGAGTACGCTCTCGAAGTCGCCGACCTCGCTGCGCGCGAGGGGGTCGCCCTCCCGAGCGACTTCGGCCCGTCCCGCCCCGCCGACCTTGCGCCGGCCCTCCACGCCGCCTACGACGACAAGCTGAGGCCCGCCCTCGGCCCAGGCGAACTCGCCGCCCTCGAAGCGCTCGAGGGCCGCTGGCCCGCGTACCCTAGGGAACTCGTCCGACTCGCCAAGGCCCACGACCTCAGCCTCCCCGGCGTCACCCTGCCGGGGGCGCCCTCCGAGTGGGCGAAAACCTACGGGGGCGAGTAGTGGCCGGTGGTCGGTGGTCGGTGAAGACGAAGAAGTCTTTTCCCCACTGACCACCGGCCACTGGCCACTCCTCTTCCCCTTGCCAAGCCCGCCCCCAGTTGGGACAATGGCCCGCTGACGACGGACGACAAGGGGGCGGATCGCGTGTCCGGTAGGCCGATGACAGAACGCACGAAGCGTGGCATACCCGAGGGGCTGTGGGTGAAGTGCCCGCAGTGCGCCGCCACGGTCTTCAAGAAGGACGTGGCGAATAAACTCAACTGCTGCCCGGAGTGCCGCCACCACTTCACCAACTCCGCGCGCGACCGCATCGCCCAACTGTTGGACGCCGACAGCTTCGAGGAGTGGGACGCGGGCCTCAAGCCCCTCGATCCGCTGCAATTTGTAGACCGCATCCCCTACGCGAAGCGCGTCATCGACGAGCGCAAGAAGACCGGCATGCCCGACGCGGCCGTGACGGGCAAGGGCTTCATCCGCGGCCGGCCCGTGGTGCTCGGCATCACCGACTTTGCCTTCATGGCCGGCAGCATGGGGTCGGTCGTGGGCGAAAAACTCACCCGCGCCGCCGAGCAGGCGACCGCCCAGAAACTACCTTTGATTTTCGTCTCCGGCAGCGGCGGCGGGGCGCGCATGCAGGAGGGGATTTTGAGCCTGATGCAGATGGCCAAAGTCTCCGCGGCCCTGGCGCGCTACCACGCCGTCGGCGGGTTATACATCTCAATATTGACCAACCCCACGATGGGCGGCGTGGCCGCGAGCTGGGCGTTCCAGGGCGACATTACGTTCGCCGAACCCAAGGCGATGATCGGCTTCGCGGGCGCGCGCACCATCAAAAATACTATCCGCCTGGAGCTGCCCGAAGGGTTCCAGACCAGCGAGTTCCTGCTGAAGCACGGCTTCGTGGACCGCATCGTGGACCGGCAGGACTTGCGCACCGAGGTGGCGCGCATCATCGATTACTGCGAACTGCAATAGAATCGCGACACTTTCTCCAACCCGTTAGAGTAGGTGCGGCGTGGGATTCTTCGGCAAGCTCTTCGCCGGCGGCAAGTCGGGCCGGGTGCGCGGCAACACGGCCAACGTCGCCAAGCGCTGGGACTTGCAGGGCCGCACCGGCCAGGGGAGCATGTCGAAGGTCTACAAGGCCTACGACCGCGACCTCGGCCGCACCATCTGCCTGAAATTACTCGATAAAGAGAAGACCAAGAAGTTCGAGGAGCGCTTCAGCCTCATGGGCGTCAAGAAGCCCAGCGAGGGTGAAATCTGCGTCGGCCTCAAGCACCCCAACTGCGTACTCACCTACGAGCACGGCGTCACCACCGACGGCGAGCCGTACCTCGTGATGGAGTGGATCGACGGGTTAGGTCTGAACTACCTCATCGAGACCAAGAGTACGCAACTCGACGGCAACCGCCTGAATTATGTATCGCAACTGTGCGACGCATTAGACTACCTCCACGGCGTCCACTACCTGCACCGCGACCTGTGCCCGCGCAACGTGATGGTGGACCGCGAGGGCGTCGTCAAACTGATCGACTTCGGCCTCACCGTGCCGTTCACGCCGCAGTTCTGCCAGCCCGGCAACCGCACCGGCACCGTCGATTACCTCGCCCCCGAGATCATCAAGCGCTCCACCACCGACCAAAGGGTCGATGTGTTCGCGCTGGGCGTCACCGCGTTCGAGGTGTTCACCACCCAACTGCCCTGGGAGCGCTCGCCTTCGAGCGAAGAAACCCTGCGCAAACACCTCAACCAAGCCCCTCGCCGCGCCAGGGACATGAACCCCAAGCTCGACCCCGAGATCGCGGCGGTGTTGATGAAGGCGATCGAGCGCGACCGTAACGCTCGCTTCAACACCCCGACGGCGTTCAAGGCCGCGCTGGCGGAGTGCCCGGTGCAGACGTACTAGGCCACGCCGCCACCACCAGGCACGCGGTCTCGACGCGCAGAATGCGTTCGCCCAGCGAAAACTTGCCCCACCCCGCCGCGGTCGCCATTGCCACCTCGGCGTCGCTAAACCCGCCCTCCGGCCCGACCGCGATCAGCCCCGGCAGGCCACCGGCCGCGAGCAAGGCCGCGCCGTAGGGGTGCAGGACCGCCCCCGGAACCGGCTCGCCCGCCAACAGTTGGGCGAAGCTCGCCGGCGGATCGACGGCCATCAGCACGCTGCGCCCGCACTGCTTGCTCGCCTCGACCACCTGCCGCGCGAACTTCCGCACCGCGTCGGGCTTGGGCCGCACCACCGAGCGCTCGCAGATCAGCGGAATGAACCGCGAAACACCCAGTTCGGTGAGCTTCTCGACCAGGAAGTCCGCCCGGTCCCCCTTCGGCAGCGCGCTCGCCACCGCGAGCGGCCTAGGCCGCTCGCGGTTGTTGGGCACGCCCGCACCGACCGCGAGCACCACCGCCCGCCGGTCGCCCGCCACCACCGTCGCCGGGTAGTCGAGTCCGTCGCCGTTGAACAGCACCACCCGGTCACCCGGCACGGCCCGCATCACCCCGGCGAGGTGGCGCGCCTCCTCGCCTGCGAGGGCGTATTCGCCGGGCGTTAGCGCGTCGGGGGTGTAGAAGCGGTCGGCCATAACTCACGACGTGGAACGGTTAGACGACGGGCAGGAACCGCAGCGACCCGGACGCCACGCCCAGCAGGGCGACCGTGTACTCGTCGGCGCGGTGCAGGGCGCCCGGATTGATTCGCCGCACCGGGCCGGCCGCGTCGGCCCCCTTGAGATGCGAGTGCCCCGTCAGCAGGAAGTCCGGGCGTTCGGCCAACACCCGCCTCACGTCGGATGTCATGTGCCCGTGCGCCAGTCCGACACGCCTGCCACCGAACTCGAACGCGCCGCCCCACCCCAGGCAGACCGCCCCGAACTCCGCCGCGGCGCCGAGAAGGGCCGGCACCGCGTCGGCGTCGTGGTTGCCGAACACGAAGTATAATGGCAGTCCCGAGCAGATTTCGACCACCGCCGGCCCGGTGAGGTCGCCGCAGTGGGCGAGCGCCTCGGCCCCGGCATCGCGCAGCAGTGCCACCGCAGCCCGCGTTCGGGCCAGTTCGTCGTGCGTGTCGGAGAGAATGCCGAGCAGCACGGCCCCACCCCGCGGAACGGTTAGCTCGCGCGGCGAGCCGGCGCCGGCGAGCGCGTGGCGAGCCGGTGCCACTCGCCGCGCTTGAACACGAACACCGCCTCGGTCGCCCCCTGCCACGCGACCGCGTAGGCGCCGCTGACGCTCTGCACGCTCCACCCCGCCCGCGTCAGCGGCGCCGCGTCCGGCGGAACCCGAGTCATCTTATCCCCGCCATAGTCCGGCATTCGTCATCCCCCGACTCGCTAGTGTCCCGGCACCCTCGGGGGTGTCATCGGCATCACAGGGCCGGTGGGCTGAGTCGCCGAGGCGGGGACGACGGCGGGGGTCGATTTCGGCGCCGGCGCGACCGGCATGGCAGCTCCCCCCGCCTCGGCGAGCGCGGCGCCCGTCATGGCGCCGAATATATTGGGTAGTGGTGCGACGGTGCCATTACCAAAGCTCTGCATTTTTTCGGGCTCGGCGGCGGCTATGGCTGGGGGTTCGGGCGCCGGGGCGGCGTCGAACACCGTGAACGGCATCGGCAGCCTCGGCAGTTCCTCCCCGGCGTACTCGGCGCGCGGGCGGATGCTCCCGCGGCTGATGGGGCCGGCGCCGAGCACCCAAGTGTCTTTCAGCGTACTGTTGGCCTCGACCAGCCCCGACTGCCACACCGCCCGGCCGGTCTGGCGGTTGTAAGCGAACACCGCCAGTTTCGCCACGCCCTTCTGGTCGGTCTTCTTCAGGAGCGCGATCTCGGGAATCTGGCTCGGCACCCCCGGCACCACGGCGGGCAGCGCCATCTGCGGCGTGCCCACGAGGAGCGAGTGCTTGTCGGTGCCGACCCCGCCGGAGCGCGGTTCGACCACGTAAACTGCCTTGGTTCGGTCCTCCATCAGCACCGCGCCGTGTGCCAACAGGTGCTGGCGCAGGCTGCTGATGAGGTAGCCCTTATCGACCGTGCCGTCGAGGTACTGCGTGTCGAGGAACACCTGCCTGCCGCGCATCTCCGAGAGGTCCAGGCGCGCAACCGAGTTGTCGATGGCCTGGCTGACGAGCAGCATTTCGGAGGCCGCGCGGGTGGTGTCGGTCATGCGCGTCGTCCCGCAGCCAACTATTAGGCACGAGATGGCCAACATAGTCATCGCGCGCCGGCTCGTGGCGTCAGTGGCCGTCATCCGCCGTCCTCGGGGTCGTTCTCGGGGCGGCGTGATACCCGTCGGCGGAAATCGTGTCAAGTTCGGGGGCGGGAATGCCGGGGCGCGACCCGAGCGCCCCTAAATCGCCTCGGGGCCGCGCTCGCCGGTGCGGATGCGGAGGCAGTCTTCCAGCGGCAGCACGAAGATTTTGCCGTCGCCGATGCGACCCTCGCCGCCGGTGCGCGCGGCGCCGAGTATCGCCTGAATCGTCGGCTCGACGAAGTCCTCGTTCACCGCGATTTGCAGTTGCACCTTGCGCATCATGTTGAGTGTGAGTTCGTGCCCGCGGTAGATTTCCGACTGCCCCTTCTGCCGCCCGAA
>CAXTPM010000166.1:0-9483 GCA_964245865.1 uncultured Fimbriiglobus sp.
ATCGGCTCGAACGCCAACAAGAAGTTCAGCACCGTCGGCAGCACCCTCGGCTAAACCCGAACCCGCCGCAGTCAACCCGCACAACCCCGCCCTCCCCCGTCTCAAGTCGGGGAGCGCGGGGTTTGCTCGTTGGCGGCTCGCCAAAACAGCACCGTCCAGCGCCGCCACTCGCGCCGCGCGTCCCCGGCTACTTCGTGACGAGCGTCTCGATCGCCGCCTCGACATCCGCGATCTTCGGGTTTTCGAGCGTCTTGACCAACTCGCCCTTCGCGTCGAAGATCAAAACCGCCGGGGTGACGCTGAACTTGGCGCGCTCCA
The DNA here is from genome assembly GCA_964245865.1 of uncultured Fimbriiglobus sp. Classification (GTDB taxonomy): domain Bacteria; phylum Planctomycetota; class Planctomycetia; order Gemmatales; family Gemmataceae; genus Fimbriiglobus. The sequence continues at coordinate 319 of CAXTPM010000166.1, forward strand.
TGAATGCGTCGGTTTGTTCCTCGCCGTCGGTGAAGATGTAGTTCGGGCCGTCGGCGCTCTGTTTTTTCAGGAACGCCAGCACCTTGTCTTTGTTGGGCAGTTCGCTCGACATGATGTCCAGGCTGGCGAGGACGACGTTCTTCGGCCGGAACTTCTTGCCCAGAGCCACCATCTCGGGGAACTTCTTCTTGCACGGGTCGCACCCCAGGAACCAGACATCGACGACGACGACCTTGCCGGCGAAGTCGCGCCGGAGTTGCTCCTCGAACTGCTTGACGGTCACTTCCCTGAGCGCGACTTCGGGTTCGGCCGCGCCGGTCGGGGCGGCGAGGCAGCACGCCCCGACGACGAAAGCGGCGGGCAGTCGGATAAGGCGCATGGCGGGGTCTCGAATCGGGGTCGAACGGGGCGCGGGCTATCCGGCGGCGCGCGGCGGTGCTAAACTATACCGGGGGGAACTCGGCGTCTTAGGCGCGGCCTCCCATCCGGCTCCTCAGAAGCCAATGGGCCAGTCATGCCGACGCCGACCGCACACATTCGCAACTTCTGCATCATCGCCCACATCGACCACGGCAAATCGACCCTGGCCGACCAGTTCCTCTTGAAGACCGGCACGATCTCCGAGCGGGACATCCGCGCGCAGACGCTGGATAGCATGGACCTCGAGCGCGAGCGCGGCATCACCATCCGCATGCACCCGGTGACGATTCACCACGAAATTGCGGGCATCAAGTACGAGTTGAACCTGATCGACACCCCTGGGCACGTGGACTTCAACTACGAAGTCTCGCGCAGCTTAGCGGCGTGCGAGGGCGCGGTGCTGCTCGCCGATGCCTTCCAGGGCGTGCAGGCCCAGACGGTCGCCAACGGGTTTTTGGCGATCGAGGCCAACCTGACGATTATCCCCACCCTGAACAAAATCGACTTGCCGCACGCCCGCCCCGAATACGTCATTGCCGAGATGGAGCAGGCGCTGTTCGTGAACCCCGCCGATGTCATGAAGGTGAGCGCCAAAGCGGGCATCGGCATCGAAGACTTGTTGGCCGCGATCATCGAGCGGGTGCCGGCCCCCACCGGGCAGCCGGAAGCGCCGCTCAAAGCACTCATCTACAACTCCCACTTCGACACCTACAAGGGTGTGGTCGTCTACGTGCGCATGATCGACGGCTCTATGAAAATCGGCCAGCGCATCAAACTGATGCGCAGCGGCCGCGAGTACGTGATTACCGACATGGGCCAGTTCCGCCCCGGCATGGTGAAGTGCGACGAGTTGGGGGCCGGGCAGGTCGGCTATTTCACCGCGAATATCAAAAACATCGACAATGTGAATATCGGCGACACAGTGACGGACCCGTTCAACCCGACCCTTGAACCGATGACGGGCTACAAAGAGCCGAAGCCGATGGTCTACTCGGGGCTGTACCCCGTCAACAACAACGAGTTCGAGGACTTGCGCGAGGCGCTCGGGCGCCTCAAGTTGAACGACAGCAGTTTCACGTTCGTGCCGGAAGTCTCCGACGGCCTGGGTTTCGGGTTCCGCTGCGGATTTTTGGGGATGCTGCACCGCGAGATCATTCAGCAGCGGCTGGAGCGCGACAGCGACCTGAACCTCGTGCAGACCGCGCCGAACGTGACCTTCGAGATCGTGAAGACCAACGGCGACACCATCATCGTGCATGGCCCCCAGGACGTGCCCGACGGCGGCGGCATCGCTGAGTTCCGCGAGCCGATCGTCAAAATTAGCTTCCTGATCCCCAGCGGCAACATCGGCGACTTGATGAGCATGTGCACCGAGCGGCGCGGCACGTTTGTTCGCCTGGAACACCTCAGCCAGCAGCGCGTGATACTCGTGTTCGAGATGCCGCTGGCGGAAGTGATTTACGACCTGTACGACAAGCTCAAATCGGTGAGTCACGGCTACGGCACGATGGACTACGAAGTGACGGGCTACCGCGCCGCTGATTTGGTGCGCATGGATATTTTGGTGCACGGCAACAAGGTCGATGCGCTCTCGATTATCGTCCACCGCGCCACCGCCGACCGGCGCGGGCGGAAGGTCTTGGCGAAGTTGCGCGAGGAGATCGACCGCCACTTGTTCGAGGTGTCGCTCCAAGCGGCCATCGGGGCGCGGGTGATCGCGCGGGAAAACATTGCGGCCCTACGCAAAAACGTCACCGCCAAGTGCTACGGCGGCGACATCTCGCGCAAGCGCAAGCTCTGGAGCAAGCAGGCCGAGGGGAAGAAGCGCATGAAGCAGATCGGGCAAGTCGAGGTGCCGCAGGAGGCGTTCCTGGCGGTGCTGGAGTCGGACGATTAGGCCGGCGTGGTCTTCGGCCCCGTCGAAGTGACCTCCCCCCCCTCCCCCTCTCCCAAAAGGAGAGGGGGTGAGCGTAGTTCAATGCTTCAAGTAGTGGCCGGCTCTCGGAAGGCACTCGCCCAGAACTCTTCTCCCCCCTCTCCTTTTGGGAGAGGGGGGCCGGGGGGGTGAGGTCTCTTGGCGACGCCCCCAACAACCCCGCCCCTCCGCTGGCTCGCGCAGTTCGCCGTGGTAGCGCTCACCGCGTTTATCGTGGTCCGCACCTTCGGCGTCGAACCCTACGGCGTGCCCACCGGCAGCATGGCCCCCGCGCTCTGGGGCGACCACCGCGAGGTGCCGTGCCCGCGCTGCGGGGGGCGCGTCGTGGTCGGCGACTCGACGCGGCCGGGGCAGTTCGACGCGGTCCCCTGCCCCAACTGCGGCCACGCCACGAGTCTGGTGGGCGTGGGGGTAATTGCGGGCGACCGGCTGATCGTCGATAAGACGGCGTACCAGTTCCGCGACCCGCGGCGTTGGGAGGTGGTCGTGTTCCGCTGCCCCGCCGACGGCGACAAGCCGTACATCAAGCGCGCCGTCGGACTGCCGGGCGAGCGCATGACCCTCAAGGGCGGCGATGTCTACGCCGACGGCAAGCTGGTGCGTAAGTCGCTCGCCCAGGTCCGACAAACTTTGGTGCCGCTGTTCGAGTACGACCGCGCGCCGCCCCCCGACAAGACTGGCAAGGGGGGCTGGGGGCCGCGCTTCTGGGCGCAGTCGCCCGCCGGGCTGCCGAGTTTGGCGCCGGCCGGCGTGGTCGCGCCCGACGGCTTGCACCTCGACGCGGCCAATCACGCCGACGGGCTGGCGGTGACGTACCGGCACGTTGACCTCGACACGAACCAGGAGGTGCCGGCGCGGGACGGGCTGAGCTACAACGGCCCGCCGGGGCGGCGCGGGTTCGCCGCCCTCCCGGACGGTGGACCGGGTGGGGTGGCGGTCCACGACTTCTGCGCCCGCTTCGAGGTCGAGTCCGGCTCCGCCCCTGGCGTGCTGGCGTGCCGCCTGTTCGACGGCGGCGCGAGCGCGCGGCTAGAAATCCCCCTCGGCGGCGCGGGGCAACTGACTCTCGCCGAGGACGGCGGCGCCGGGCGTGCCGCAACGGCGCACCCCGGCGCGCGGCCCGGCCGGCCGCTGGCCGTCGAGTTCGCGCTGGTGGACCGCCGCGCGACCGTGGCCGTCGGCGGGGCGGAACTTCTGACACTCGACCTGCCCGAGCCGCCTCGGCCGCGCGGCCCCGTGTCGCGGCCGGCGCAGTGGGGCGTCACCACCGGGACATCGGCGACCCTGCGGCGGCTCGAATTGCTGCGGGATATTCACTATTTGCCGCACGGGGCGGTGGCGCGCGAATGGACACTCGGCCCCGGCGAATACTTCGTGCTGGGCGACAACAGCGCCGACTCGCACGACAGCCGGGCGTGGCAAATCGCCGGGGTCGATGCGCCGGGCGTGCCGACGCGCGTCCTAATCGGTAAACCAGTGGTGCTGCACCAGCCGCTGCGCCCGGCCGGGTGGCTCGGCGCCCCCGGTTCGGCCCGCGCCCCGGACTTCGAGCGCCTGCGACTCCTGAGGTGACGACCGCGATGCCCGACCAGCCGTTCCCGACCGCGCCGCGCCCGACGTATGTCGCCCCGGCGCGCAAGCCCGCCCCGACTTCCGTCGGCCCGAAGGACAGCGCGCGCGAGATCGCCGAGACCTTGGTGTTCGTGGTGGCGCTGGTGCTGATGCTGAAATTGTTCGTGGTCGAGGCGTTCGTCATCCCCACGGGCAGCATGGCCGAGACGCTCTACGGCTACCAAAAGCTCGTGACGTGCAGCCACTGCGAGCACGAGTTCCCCGTGAACGCGAGCAACGAGGCCGACCCGCAGGACGGCGTCCGCCGGGTGGTCACCGGCGCGACGTGCCCCAACTGCCGCCAGCGCGTGACCGTGCCGCCCCCGCCGAAGCTCGACTACGGCCCCGGCGACCGGGTGCTGGTGCACAAGGGGCTGTACACCCTCACCGGCGGCCCCGAGCGCGGCGATGTCGTGGTGTTCAAGTACCCCGTCGAACCCCAAATCAACCACACCGCGACCAACTACATCAAGCGCCTGCACGGCCTCGGCGACGAAACACTCGCCATCTACCGCGGCGACCTGTACGTGAACCGCGAGTTGCGTTACCCCGAGGGCGCCACCGACGGCGCGGGGCGCGTGCTCTACCCCCGGCCCGAGAACGGCGACCAACTCAAACTCTGGAGCGGCGCGCAGGTCAACGCCGACCCGCGCGCCCGCAACCTGGGCGGTTTCACCGAGGACTACACCTACCACAACACCCAAGCCGCCGTCGAGGCGTTCGCCGCGAGCCGCGCGGGCGGGTTCAGGTCCGGGTTCACGCTGCTGCAGAAGTCGGCCGCGCAGAGCCTGGCGATGCGTAGGCTAGTGTACGACAACGACCAGCCGGCGCTCGACCTCGCCAAAGCCGGCGTGCCGCCGCGCTGGCAGGGCGACGGCTTCCGAGCCGACAACGCGCTGACGCCGAAGGTGTTCGCCCACACGGGCGAGGGTCAAAGCTGGCTCCGCTACGCCCACCGCATTCCAGGGGCGCCCGGCGAGTTGCGCGACGCGGCCGGGACGCCGGTCTTGGACCCCAACGGCAACCCCGCCGTCGCCGACGACTTCGAGCGCCTGGCGCGCGGCGGCTACCAAGACGGCCTGTTCGCGCCGGCGCCGATCACGAACTTCCTCGGCTACAACGCCGGCGAGGAGGACGGGCGCCAGACCCGCACCGGCAACGGCCAGTTCTGGGTGCCGGACCTGATGATCGAGTGCCGCGTGACGCCGACGGCCGAGTCCGACGAGGTGACGCTGGAACTGGGGCGCGGCGGGAGGCGGTTCCAGGCGGTGTTCGCCGGGGGGCGGGTGACGTTCCGGCGACTCGGGCCGGGCGGCGGCGACAGCGGCACCTCCCCGGCGCGGCTAAAGGTCGGCTCGGCAACCGACCTGCGGTTCGCGGACTTCGACGGAGTTTTGCGCGCCTGGGTCAACGGCCGCGAGGTCGAGCAGGACAGCTTCAAAGCGGGCTTCGACCCGTGGGGCGACCGCGAGGACAAGCCGACCGCCGTCGCCGGCTTAGTCGGCGCCGTGGCGTCGGCCGGGCCGGACGGGCTGTCGGCCGTAAACGACATCGCCGCGCCGGCTTCGGTGGGCGTGCGCGGCAGCGTCGAAGTCAGCCGCCTGAAGTTGTGGGCCGACACCTACTTCACGCCGGCGGAGAACCAGTTCTACACCACCCCGCCCAACGAGCGCGACGACCCCATCGACACCTTCTACGTGCAGCCGGGGCACTACCTGTGCCTGGGTGATAACAGCGGGCAGAGTTCCGACGGGCGCAAGTGGGGGCTGGTGCCGGATCGCTTGCTGCTGGGCAAGGCGCAGATGGTGTTCTGGCCGCTGCCGCGCATCGGGGTGATTAAGTGACCGGGCCGACTGCGAGCGCCGCGTCGGGCGAGGTGCGCATCCGCGTGCGCTACGCCGAGACCGACCGCATGGGCTACCTGCACCACGCCAACTACCTGGTGTACTTCGAGGAGGCGCGCACCGAGTTGTTGCGCAGCGCCGGCGGCGACTACAAAGCGCTCGAAGACCAGGGCTACTATCTGGTGCTGGCCAAGGCGGCGGTGCGCTACAAGCGGCCCGCGCACTACGACGACGTGCTGACCGTGCGCACCACCCTCGCCCGCGCCACCCCCGTCCGGCTCGAACATGCTTATGAGGTGCGCAACCAAGCCGGGGTGCTGGTGGCCGAGGGCGACACCACGCTAGCATGTGTGGGGCGCGACGGGCGCCTGCAGGGGCTTCCCGAGTGGTTCACCAGTCTGATTCAACCGCCCGGCCCGTCCGGCCAACCGAACTGAGGCGCTTTGTGAACCGGCTCTGGATTCACCACCTGCTCCCCTTCCTGACGAGCCTCGCGCCGCTTCTCGCGGCGGGGCTGGTGTTCGCCGCCATCCCGGCCAACGCGCGCGCCGATTACCTCGAACGAGTCGCGGTTTCGCCCATCGACTGGCTCATCCTCGCGGTCGGGTTCCTGCTCCTGTTCACGCAGATTCTGCTGGCGTTCAAAGCACTGAAGTGGCGGGGCGACGACTTCGACACGCGGCCGGACAAGTGGCTGGAGAACCTCGCCCAAGCCGCCGAGTGGTTCCCGCTCTTGGGCCTCATCGGCACCGTCGCGGCGATCCTACAGACGTTCGGCAGCTTCAAGACCGCGACGAACCCGACGCCGCAGCAGATTATCCGCGAGTACGCCCCGGCGATCACCGCCACCGGCAGCGGGCTGTTCATGGCGCTGATGAACATCCTGCCGCAGTGGCTCGTTCGGGTGGGGCGCGACGCCATTCGCGCCTTGGCCGGCGAGGCGCCGGTGCCGCTGACGACTGCTCCGCCCGACGGGCAGGCTTACGCCAACTTCGTGCCCAACCGCAACAGCCGGGGGCCGCGATGATCCGCCCGCCCCGCCGCGCCGTCACGCGCTTCCTGATCCCGCTGTTGGACGTGCTGATTCTGTTGTTCTGCATCTTCCTTTTGATGCCGTTTGTGGGCACGCCGGGGTCGCCGGAGAACGCCACGAGCGCCGACGTGCCGCCGGCCGAGCAGCTCACCGAGCGCGTCACCGAACTCGAGTTGCAACTCGCGCAGGCCAAGGCCGAGTCGGAGCGCTTGCGCGCGAGCCAGGCGAACCCGGCCAACCGGCTGTCGGTGCGGATTCTGGAAATCGACGGCGCCACCGGTCAGCTTTATAGCTTCGACCCCGAGGGGGGCGCCGACCCGCGCCAGGTCATCGCCGACGCCTCGGACGCCCAGCGCCTCATCGACCAGCACAAGCGGCTCTCGGGCGGGAAGGATGTGTTCTTTCTGATCCTCTACCCGCGCAAGCGCACCGGCTTCCCGGAGCGGCCGCAGCGCGAGCAGTACGAGCGCTGGTTCGCCGGCGTGCCGCACGGATTCGACAACCCCTGGGGCGAGCCGCCCGCCCCCGCCAGTCAGCCGAAGGGATAGTGCGCCGTGATCGTCGCGTTCCTGACCATCGACCCCGAGCACGTCACGCGCCTCCTCACCGGCGTCTTGGCCGTCGCCGGCGGCTACGTCGTCGGCATGGTGGCGGCGTGGCTCGCCATCTTCATGGTCGAAAAGCGCCTGAAGCGCGTGCGCTCGCCGCAGGGCTTGCGCCGGGTCATCATGCACGTCGCCGGGGTCTGCGGCGCGCTCCTGGTGGCGCTGATCGTCTTCGGCTCAGGCGGCGGACCCGGCGGGGGCGGTAAGGCGTCGGGCGACCCCGGCACCGGCCCGCGCCTGCCGATCCCCGGCACCGGCGTCGCGCCCGAAAGGCCCGAGCCGAGTACGCCTCGCGTGACGCCGGCGCCCGACAAGCCTGAGCCGCCGAAGGAAACACTTGTCACGGTGCTGGTACTCAGCGGGGCGGATGTCCAACAGGAGCGCTTCTACGTGATCGACGGCGACGACCGCGCGAAGAACCTCGCCGAACTCGCCGACGCGCTCAAGACTCGCCGCGCCGCCGCGCCGTCGCTGCCCCTGGGCGTGGTGCTCAAACTCGGACCCCGTGCGGATCGCAACAACAGCGGCGTGCTCGACTTGGAGCGCCTGGCGCAAGAGTCGGGCTACCGGCTAATCCTCCCCGGAGGCGGGCGCTAGCGTGGCCACCGCGCCCGAACTCGCCGCGAAGTCGAGCTTCCGCGCCGCCACCCCCGGCGGCGCCGACGACGGCACCCCGCGCGTGGTCGTCCTCGGCCCACCGGGCGCGGGCAAGTCCACCCTGTTCGAGATGCTCGTGCGCGCGATCGACCCGCGCGTGGACGCCTCGGCCCTGCCGCCAGCGCTCGCGGGGGCGCGCTTCGGCGTCGTCACCGCCGCGAACCCCGAGTCGGGCGAGACTCAGGACTACTGGCTGCTCGACGCGCCCGGCGAGTCGGCCGAGGCGATCCTGACCCGGCCGGAGTTGGCCTCGCCGGAGTTGCGCGCCGCCCTCCGGCAAGCCGACGCGGTGGTGCTCGCGCTGGACGCCACGGCCGGCCCCGACGAGCTGGCCGAACGCTTCGCCGCGCTGCACGGCTTCCTCGGGCGCCTCAAGTCCGCGCGCACCGACCGGCGCGAGGCGGGCGGACTGCCGGTGTTCCTGGTGCTGACCAAGTGCGACCGGCTCGCGCGCCCCGGCGACTCGGCGAGCGAGTGGCTGCACCGCGTGAGCCTGCGCAAGGCCGAGGTCGAGGCGAGCTTCACGCACTACCCCGCGCCCGAGCCGGTCGAGCAGAACTTCTCCGAACTCGACGAGGGGGCCGCGCCCGAGCCGTCCACCGAGCCGCCCGACCCCGAGGACGAGGAGTCGCTGGCCGAACCCGACGAGCAATCCAGCGGCTACTGGGGCTTTGGTGAGGTCGTGGTCGAACTCGCGGCGGTCGCCAAGTCGGTGCCCGCCGGGGGGGCGGGGGGGCCGGGGTTCGACGCCTACGCCGACCCCTCGGGCGCGTTCGGCCTCGGCGACCTCGCCGCCGGGCTGTTCCCCCTCGCCGTAAGCCACCGCCAGACCGTGCGCGCGGCGGGGCGGCGCCTGCGCTACACCGCAGCCGGGGCGGTGAGTCTGGTGCTGGCCGCACTGGTCGGCATGTTGGGACTCGCGGCGACCGACACCGACGCGGCGACGGCGCGGCTGCTGGAGCGCGTGCAGCTCTACCGCGACACCGAGCCGGAGTTGGCCGCGCGCCTCTCGGACGCCCAGCGCGGCCGGCACCGGCGCGAACTCGTCACCATCGCCGA
>CAXTPM010000167.1:0-9444 GCA_964245865.1 uncultured Fimbriiglobus sp.
GAAGGTGGTCCAAGCCGCCGGGCTGAACTACGCCGTCGGCGTCGGCGAGGGGGCGTTCTACGGCCCCAAGATCGACTTCATCGTGCGCGACTGCATCGGCCGCGAGTGGCAACTGGGTACGGTGCAGCTCGACTACGTTTTGCCCGAGCGCTTCGAGCTAGAATACACCGCCGACGACAACACCAAGCGCCGCCCCGTAATGATCCACCGCGCGCCGTTCGGCAGCATGGAGCGCTTCTGCGGTATCTTAATCGAACACTTCGCCGGCGCGTTCCCGCTGTGGCTCGCGCCCGAACAGGTGCGCGTGCTCACCATTAGCGAGAAGGCCGAGGCCTACGGCCGGCAGGTCGAGGCGCGGTTCAAGGAGGCCGGGTTCCGCGCCACGCTCGACATCCGCGCCGAGAAAATCGGCACCAAGGTGGCCCAGGCGTCCGCCGAGAAAATCCCGTACCTCCTCGTCGTCGGCGAGAAGGACGCGGCCAACGGCACGGTGAGCGTGCGCGACGAGTCGGTGGCCGACCTCAAGAAGCGCGACCTGGGCGCCCGGCCGCTCGACGCCGCAATCAACGATTTGCTCGCCGAGGTGCGCGAGAAGCGCGTGCGTACCGTCGCCGAGGCGTCGGCGCCGCCGGAGCACGGCGGGGAGAAGTTCGCCGACTAGCCGCGCGATTGTTAACATTACAATTGACGCGCACCCGCAACCGATGTATTCCCGCCGGCGCTACTCACCACACGCGCCGCGGGGACCACGCATGCGAATCCGAATCGTACTCACCTGCGCCGCGCTGGCCGGGGCGTCGGTGGCCGGCGCCCAAGACGTGACCGTCAAGCCGCAGCCCGTCACCGCCATGCCGGGTGTGGCCGTCGGGTCAAGCTTCCCCGCCGGGTCGGGCGTGGTGCCCGTCGGCACCCAACTCCCGAAGGCCGCGCCGAGCGTCGGCACCCCCGTCGGCAACGGCACCGGCAGGCTGCCCAACGTCGGCACGGGCCTGGACAGCGGCGTGCCGCAGAGTCCCGACGCGCGCTTCAGTTTCAAGCCGCTCGACCTCAAAAATGTGATCGCGCCGTACCCCAACATGCCCGAGGAGAAAACCTACTGGCAGAAGCTCGAAGACCGGTACATGAACTTCCTCCTGCCGGCCGCGCCCACCCCGCGGGCGCCGAACTACACGCCGGGGATCGCGCGCCGCAACCGCGAGCGGGCCAAGGAGCGCGCCCGCTCGTGGGACCGCGACTAGCCCCGATCAGCGGAGTGACTCCAGTATTTTCATGCGCATCGCGCTGAGCGCCGGCACCAGCCCGCCGAGCCGGCCCATCACGAACGTGAACAGTAGCCCGAGCGCGATCACCTGGAAGTCCACATCGATGGTGACGGCCACGCTCTTGCCGCCCGGCCCCCCGCCGCCCCCGGAGAGCGTACTTTGGGAGCTGCGCCCGTCGGCAAACCGCGCCAGCAGGCAGCCCAGTACGCCGCCCGAGGCCGCGATGGCGAGGCTCTCGAGCATGAACGAGGTCATCACCTGCCAGCGCTTGAAACCCAGGAGGCGCAACACACCGATATCTTTGATTCGTTGGGCAATCGTGGCGAACATCGTCGTCATCATGCCGAAGACGCCGCCGATGGCCATCACCACCGCGACCACGACCGTCACGGCCAGAAATGTGTTGTTCGTTTTGGTGAGTTCGGCGTAGTAGTCGGGTTCGGAGAACGATTTTAACTTCTGCTGTGTGTACCTGTTGTTCAAGTGGTACGCAATCGCCTTCGACGCCGCCGGGGTGTTCGGCTCGGCGCGCAGAACGAGTGTCGTGTATTTATCCTTGCCGAACGGCTGGTAGATGCGGCTAAAGCGCTTGGCCCAAATCTCCGAGCCGAACGTCGTCCCTTGGGACTTCATCACGCCGGTGACGACCCACTCCACGTCACCGAGGGTGAACGAGTCACCCGGTTCGAGGCGGCTCTTGCCCGCGTCGGCGCCCAGTGTGCCGGCCACGCCCTCGCCGAGCACGCACTGGATGCGGCTACTGTTATCCACGCCCGACTCGCCGAACCACTTGCCGCCGGGGTACAACTCCATGTTGTGGACTTCGGCCGCGAGGTACGGGTCTTCGAGGGTGCGCAACTGCACGAACCGCCGCCGCGGCGGGTTCGAGTTCGCCACCGGCTGGTTCAGCACGTAGTAGGTTTCGCGGCTCGCCACGTAGCGCTTCTTGCCGTTGAGTTCGGTCTCCTGAATCTTGTACGGGACTTTGAGAGGCCGGTCCTTCTCGTCGAACCCGACCACCACGCGCTCGACGTTGTCGAGGTCGCCGTAGCCCAGGTTGCTGAATAACTCGTCGGTGCTGCCGTCGGAGAGCGCGAACACGTTCCCAGGGACGCCGGTGTTCTCGGTGAGGTTGTTCATCCCCGTCACGAACGCCATCAGGAACGTCATCAGCCCGATGACGAACACGAAACACAGCACGGTAAGGAGGTTCGTCTTCCAGCGCACGCGGACGTTGCGCAGGTTGTACGACACCGGAACGCGGCCGATGACGAGGAGAATGCCCACGTCGAAAATGTACATCAGCAGAATCACCACCGGCCAGTGCTGCACGAGCGCGGGGGGGAGTTGCTCGGAGAGCGGGGTTTTCAGGAACGACTGCACGTTCGGCGGGAAGTTCGCAATCTTTTCGGCGCGCTCCTTGGGCGTCGGGCCGAACATGATGATCGGCGCCGGCAGGAACGTCTCCGACACCGCGACGAAGTGCCCGCGCTCGCCTAAGGGCAGGCGCGAGGTGATCTCGACCGACACGGCCAGCAGTGCCAGCAGCACGCTGAGGCCCGCCACCACCGCGCCCGCGCGGCGCAAGAGGCCGCGCCAGAACGGCATGCGCATCGCGACCGAATCGCTCAGGACCGACTCCTGCGGCACCAGCGCGGGGAGCGCTAGTAGCAGGGCCGAGAGCGGCAACAGCGACAGCGCGAGGATGAACACCGTCGCCAAGAGCGACCCGACGCCGCGCAGCGCCCGCCAGACGATTCTGAGCACGAGCATGAACAGTCACCTTTTGACTTCGGGGCGTTAGGCGACCTGGGCGAACACTTCGCTGACTTTGACTTTCTGCGCGTTGCGGCTCGGCAGAGCCGAGCCGATCAGCCCGACGACCACGCCCAGCGACGGCCCGAGGTAGATCAACTCCGACGGCGGGCGGAACTGGTTGAAGAACGCGATCTGAATCTTCACGCCGCCGGTAGTCTTGAGCCACTCGATTGCCTGCGGCCCGAGCGTCACCAGCCACGTACTCAGGAGGCTCCCGAACAGGCCGATCAAGACCGCCTCGGCGATAATCATTGCCATGATCTGCCACGGCTGGAAGCCGAGCACCTTCATCACCGCCATCTCGTTGCGCCGCTCGCGCACGCCGATGGTGATTGTAATGCCGACCACTAAGCACATAATGGCCGCGATGGCGGGCATGATGAGGTACTTCATCCCCCAGAAAATATCCTTGTACGCGTCCAGGAACGAGCCGATGCCGGCCGAGGCGGTTTCCATCTTCACCGCCGGGCTGTTGAACGTCGCGGGGTCGTTCACGATCGCCGCGAGCTGCTCGAACGCCGCCTTGGTCGGCAGGCGCACCCACACGAGGTTAATGCTGCGGGCGGCGTTGGGGTGGTCGGTCCCCTTCTGCTTGCGGTAGTCGTCGAGCTTCGCGCGCAGGTAGTCCTGCTGCATCGCCGCGCCGTTGCCGTAGCGGCTCGCGGCGGGGAACGACGCGACGATCCGGAACTCGAACGTGATGTCTTTGTAGTTCGTGCTGAATATTTTGATGTCGTCGCCGACCTGCTTGCCCAGGATTTTGAGCCGCTCCTGCCCGACTACGATGTTGCGCTTGTCCTGCTTGACCAGCTCGACCGCCTGCACGAGTTGCTCGTACTGCTCGTCGCCGAGGTCGTCGCGGTTGAGACCCTGGTCGTTCATCATCGTGAGGACCGCGCCGGGTTCCAGACAGAAGAAGAACAGCGAGTTCTCGAGCGTGCGCTTCTCCAAATCGGTGGAACCGCCTACGAACGACCACGTCATGAAGTTGTCGTCGATCACCTCGGGGCGCGCGTCGGCGGGGAGTTTGTTCTGGATGATACTCTTCAGTTGCGAGGCGTACCCCGGCGGCATCTGACTCGGGATGCTAAACTTCTCCGTCATAATCACCTGGACGCTATTCTCTTTTTCCTTGGTGATGTTGCCGAGGAACGCGACCACGCTATAAATCAGGGTCAGCACGAACGTCAGCACGAACAGCGCGATGTAGGTGAGGGTGGTGCGGAGTAGATTGCGCCGCAAGCTTCGGAACACCAGCCCGAAGATTTTGGCGTACTTGCCCACGGGGTCCGGCATTCGGCGCAGGCTCGCCAGGGCGAGTTCGAGTACCCCCAGCGCGACGAAGAAGATCGGCAGCGAGGCGATTGCGAGCACCACGCCAATCAAGATGACGCCGAACACGCCGAACACGGCGTAGAGCGCGAGCTGGATGAACGAGAGGTCCGGCCCGCCCCCGGCGAACGCGGCTGCTTCGGGCGGCATGTTAACCTCCCACCGCAGTTGCGAGGCCCGCATCGGAGCGGTGCGACTCCGCGAGCGCCAGGCGCCCCTTGTCGAGCTTGACGATGCGCTGCGCCTGGCCCGCCGCGTCGGGGTCGTGCGTCACCATGATAATGGTCTTCTTGAGTTCGCTGCGCAGAATATTCAACAGGTCGAGCGCCGCGTCGGCGGACTTGGCGTCGAGCGCCCCGGTCGGCTCGTCGGCGACAATGATCGTCGGGTCGGTGACGAGCGCTCGGGCGATGCCGACGCGCTGCTGCTGCCCGCCCGAGAGCTGGCCGGGGCGGTGCGTCATCCGGTCGGCGAGGTCCACCAGCGACAGCGCGTTCGTGACCTGCTGCTTGCGCTGCTGCGCGCTGAGCGGCAATAATAGTAGCGGCAACTCGACGTTCTCGTAGGCCGTGAGCACCGGCAGTAAATTATAGAACTGGAACACGAAGCCGACGTTGCGCGTGCGCCAGTGCGCTAGCTCACTTTCGGAGAGCGACGAGATTTCGTGCCCGCCGATGGTGATGGTCCCCGCGCTCGGCTGGTCCAGGCCGGCTATGAGGTTGAGCAGCGTGGTTTTGCCCGACCCCGACGGCCCCATGAGGGCCAGGAACTCGCCCTCTTCTACGTCGAGCGAGAGGTCTTGCAAGACATCGATGCGCTCGCTGCCGCGCGAGAACGACTTGTACAAATGTTCGACGCGGACAATCACAGACATGATCGATTCCTGCCGGCGGGGGAGGGGGCCGAGGTTACTGTTTCGCGGCCGGGGCGTCCGGCGTGCCCTTGGAGGCGGTGCCGGCGAGGAACGACACGACCGCGCCCATTTCGGGCTTCAGGTACGTCCCCGGCGCCTCGTCCTGGGGCAGTTTTACCTTCACGCGCACGTTCACGATCGACTTCGACCGGTTGGCGATCGGCATGATGCGGTCGAGCACGGCGGCGTAGACCCGATCCGGGTAGGCGTCGGCCTTGACCTTGCAGACCTGCCCGACTTTCAGTTTAGAAATGTCCCGCTCGGGAATCTCCAGGTCGGCCTCCAAGTCCGAGAGGTCGGCCATGTCGCACACCGACCCCGACGCGCCGCCGGTGGTACTCGAGAACGCCAGCGGGTTGACGAGGTTGCCCTTCTCGGACTTTTTACTCAGGATCGTGCCCGTGATCGGCGCGCGAATGACACAGTTCGCCAGGCGCCACTTGGCCTGGGCCAGTCGGGCTTCGGCGGACTTGATCTCGGCCTCGGCGGTGGCCACGTCCGCGTCGGCCGCCGCGATTTTCTGCGTCCGCGGGCCTTCCTCGAGGATGCGCAGGTCGAGTTGTAGCTTCTCCAGGCGGTAGCGCGCCGCGATGCTCTCGTTGCGGCTCACGTCGAGTTCGCGCTGGGTAATAACCCCCCCCCCGAGGCGCTCGATGCGGGCGAGTTCGTCGTCGGCGCGTGCTTTTTGCGCCCTGGCTTCGTTGACCTGGGCGCTGAGCAAGTCCTTCTCGACCTGCCGCACCGACTGGGGCATCATCTCGTCGCGCTTCTGAATCGCAGCCTTCAACTTCTCGCGCGCCGCCTTGATCCCCTCCTCGCTCTCGCTCACCAGGAACTCGTAGTTGGTCGGGTCGATGCGCGCGAGTTGCTCGCCCTGGTTATAGAACGCCCCTTCTTTAATGTTCAGTTCAATCAACTGGCCCGCCGCGTCGATGGGGCTGACTGCGACTTGCACCGCCGGCACGAGGTAGCCCTTGACCTCGAGTTGGATCGTCCCCGGCTCGGCCGGGGGGGCCGTCGGAGTGGACTGGCCCGCCGACCCTGCCGCGCCCGCCGCCGGGCTGGGGGAGCCGCTCGCCAGGTTGCCGGCCGCGTCGCCGGGGACCGCCCGGTAGCTGCGCCCCGCGACCCCGGCCCAGGCGAACGCCAATGCGGCGCAAAGTGCCCACGGCAAGTAGGTTGCGGCGCCGCCGAGCGCCCGGCCCTTCGCCCCGCCGAGCTGCGTGTCGAGCCGCAACTGTTTGACGCGCGAGCGCAAGTCGTCGCCCAGCGCGCGCTCGGGGTTCAGCCCCACGCCGTCCGCGAGGCCGACCCCGACTCCGTTGGGGGACGGGTTCCAATCGAGTTCGGCCTGCTCGGTCGCCATGAGTCACCCCTCCGTTCGGGTTTCGCTGCTCGTCACATCCGCCCGCGTCAGCCCAGGGCGCAACGCGCCCAGTATAAACTCGAGCGCGGACGCACGGTCGAACGCGCCGGGATCGACGCGCAGTTGGTCGCCGAGTCCCTGGAACATCGCCATCACCACCGACGCCCGCGCCTGCGCATCGTGTTCGCTCAACTGCGCCGAAACTTGCAGATCCGCGGCAATCGATTGCCGCCAGCCCGCGAACGCCGCCGCCAACTTCGCGCGGTAGTCGGCCCGGTGCGACACCTGTGCTAAAAACGTGTGCGAGAGTGCGTGCAGGTGGCCCCCCCCCAATTCGCCGGGGGTGCCGGCGTGCGCCATGAGCCCGCCGAGTCCGTGCCGGGTCCGCTCGAACGCGAAGTCCGGCCCGGCATCCGCAACCCCCAGCCGGCGGGCAGTTTCGGTCGCGGCGGCGATCATCTGCCCCAGCATCCGGTCGAACACCGCGAGTAAAATACTCTCCTTGGTGGGAAAGTAGTACGTCAGTTGCCCGCGACTCATCGCCAGGCGCGACTCGATGCGCGCGAGGCTCAGCCGGTGCAGCCCCTCCTCGGCGATCACGGCCGTCGCCGCCTCGACGATCTCCTCGCGCCGGCGCTCGGCCGGACTGGGGTCGCGCGCCGCCCCATTGTTCCCGGCCCCGCCGACCTGGGCGAGCGTCGGCGATCCGGGGGCGTCGGGGGGCAACGGCGCGGCCCTCGGGGTGGTCGAATCGGAATGAGATTCTGGCGATACGGTGATAGTAGACCGTTTGGTCTAATGCCGTCAAGCCCGAGTGCCTCCGATTTTACGCCTTTCTCACCCCGCCGGCCCAGACCGCGCACTCTCGCTGCCCGGCGTGGAAGGCTCAGTCGGCCGGACCCGCGGAATCACTCACACCGGCAGCGGCGGAATGTCGATAACGCCGCGACGACTCTTTCAACGGGCGGGCCACATGGGCATCTCGGTTCGGGCACTCACCGCTGGCGTCGGCTGCCTCCTGGGCGGGGCGGCGGGGTGCCAGGCGCCGCCCCAGCCGCCGCGCCCGCCGGTGGCGCTGCCCGCCCCGACGCCGCCGCTGACGCTGGCCAGCGGCTCCGCCTACCCGCTCGAACCCGACCCCGCCGCCCAGCCCGGCATCGACCCGACCAAGATCGACCCGGCGTCGGTGGCGCCCGAGGTCGGGGTCTACCTGCCGCTGACCGAGGCGCAATGCTTGGCCGAAGCCCAGAGGCGGCCGGGACTTGCGGCGGCGCTGATCGACCCGCCCGGCATCCCCGGCGCGACCGGCAAGGGCGACTGCGCCGGCGGCGAACCGAGCCTGCGGGACTACCTCCGCGCCGAGGCCCAGAGCCGCGCGGCCGCGGCGGCACTCGACTCGTTCTACCAGCTCGCCGACGCCACCGGGCGCGAGCGCGTGGTGCGGACCAGCCTGCCGGTGCTCGACGACCTCCGCCGCCGCGTGACCGACGCGCAGGACAAGGGTGTGAAGACCGGCACCAGCCCCGACGAGTTGGACCGCCAGCGCGCGACCTTGCTAAGCTCGCTCAACCAGGCCGAACTCGGCGCAGGACTACTCGACCTTGACCTCAAACGACGGCTCGGCGTCGTAGCCACGACGCCCGGCCGAATCGAGCCGACCGGCCCGTTCCCCGCTGTTCCTGCCGAAGCCGCCGAGGCCGAACCGCTGATTCCGGGCGCGCTCGAGTTGCGGCCCGACCTGCGCCTGCTCCGCGCCGCCTACCACCGCCTCGACGCCGGCGCGCTCCCGTTCGTGCGCCGACTGCTGGAGGCCGAGAAGCCCGACAAGTCGGGCGGGCAAGAGTCGGCGTCGGCGAAACTCCTGCGGCGGATGCGGCCGAGTATCAGCCGGCGCGACAGGGCCGAACTCGAACTCGACGCGGCCGACGAGGTCGCGCTGCGCAAGGCGCAACTCTACGAGGTGATCCTGTTGCGCGAGCGCCAGGCGGCGGACGAGGTGCGCGCCGCGGTGCTATCGGTGAACGCCCAGGCCCGGCAGGTGGCGCTCGCCGCGTGGCGCGTTCGGCAGTCGCGCGCCAAACTGGAGGCCGGCCCCGACCCCGGCCCCCTGGAGCGCCTCGCCGGGCAGCTCGAACTGGCGCGCAACCGCGCCGAACTGGTGGCGGCGGTGATGGGGTGGCAGCAGCAGCGCGTCAAACTCCTCGCCGCCCAGGGGCTGCTCGCCCCGCCGCTCGGGCGTTGAGCCGCATTGAGCCGGGGCGCCGGGGTGCTAGAATGCCCGCATGACGCCGCCTCCTGCCGACCGCGAGCCGCTGGAACTGTTGGCCCCCGCCGGGGACCGCGCGGCGATGCGCGCGGCCGTCGCCAGCGGCGCCGACGCGGTGTACTTCGGCCTCGCCGGCTACAACGCCCGCGCCCGCGCCGCCAACTTCACGGTGGATGAGTTGCCGGAAGTCATGGGCGACTTGCACGCGTGCAACGTGCGCGGCTTCGTCGCGCTCAACACCCTGGCCTTTGCGGATGAACTCGCCGACGTGGCCAATATCATTAGGGCGTGCGCCGAGGCGGGCGTCGATGCGCTCATCGTCCAGGACTTGGGCGTCGTCAAACTCGCCCGAGCCGTCGCGCCGAGTCTGCCGGTTCATGCGTCCACGCAGATGACGCTGACCGAGGCGCGCGGCGTCGAGTTCGCGCGCAAGCTCGGGGTGAGCCGGGTGGTGCTGGCGCGCGAGCTGAGCGCGGCCGACATCCGC
>CAXTPM010000168.1:0-9371 GCA_964245865.1 uncultured Fimbriiglobus sp.
AGGTCGATCTGCCGTTGAAGATGATGCAGTCGGTGGACGACGTGAACGAGGCGCAGAAGCAGGTGCTGTTCACGAAAGTCCGGGCGCACTTCGGCGGCGACCTGGCCGGCAAAACGCTCGCGGTGTGGGGGCTGGCGTTCAAGCCGCGCACCGACGACGTGCGAGAAGCGCCCGCGCTCGTGCTGATCGACAGCCTCCTCGCGGCCGGGGCGAAGGTGCGCGTCCACGACTCCGAGGCGATGGAGAACGTGCGCGCCCAGTACGGCGACAAGCTGGTCTACTGCGACCGGCCCTACGGCGCGCTCGAAGGCGCCGACGGCGTGGCGGTCGTCACCGAGTGGCAGGAGTTCCGCAACCCCGACTTCGAGGTGATGAAGCGCCTGCTGCGCGAGCCGGTGATCTTCGACGGCCGCAACATCTACGACGAGAAGGCGATGGGGCAGCACGGCTTTACTTATTATGCGATCGGGCGGGGGAAGCGGGTCTAGCCGGGGCGGCACCTTCGGCTCATCAAAGTCGCGGCCACTAAAAGCCGCCCAGATGGTCCGCTCGCCGAGGTCCGAGCCGAGGGCGGTGTACAGCGCAAACCCTGTGGTCACCACGAGGACGCCCCCCCGCTTGGAAGACGAAACCTAGCCAGCCACCTACTCCCCCTCCGCTTCCGCCGCCGGCGTCAGCGCCTTCTCGAAGATGACCAGGTTCTCCGCCCGATCCGCGTCGAACCGGATGCCAACGATGTCGTAGCCCAAATCAATGGCTAGGTGCAGCATCGGCCGATGCTGGTTGTGGCACTCCAGCCGGATCGTTTCGTAGTGGTGCGCCGCGGCCCACTCCTGCGCGGCCTCGATCAGTTGCGAGCCGATCCCCTGGCGGCGGGCGTCGGGCAATACACCGTAGAACCAGGCGAAGAACACGTCGGGCTTCAGCTCGAAGCCCATGAAGAACCCCACGGGGCGGTCCTTCACGCGCGCCACGAGTTGCACGATGTTGTAGCGGCCCAGGTAGCGGCGGCGGAATGACTCCACCGTGCGGTTCGGGCGGAACACCTGGTTGTAGAGATCGACGACCATCGGCAGGTCGTCCATCCCCACGGTGTCGATGACGGCGTCGGCCATGGTGGCGGGCTGCTTTCTGGCTAGCGCTCGTGGCGGTCGGGGCGGTACAGGCCGCGCACGATCTCGGCCCAACTGGGGACGTTCCACTCGGCCTGCGTCGGCACGGTCGCCTGCGTGGCGCCGGCGAAGTCGCCCTCGTCCTCGCCGTCGTCGTCCTGGGTAGCGGCCGCGACCGGCTGGCGGCGGCGCGGACTGGGGGGCGGGGCGGGGGCGTCGAAGTCCTCGCCTTCCTCGCCCCCTTCGTCTGTAAATCCGGCGCCCAAAGGCTCGCCGAGTTCCAGCGGCGCGGGGCGCCCGCCGGACGGCTCGGGTTCGCCCTCGGCCCCTTCGGCCCCCTCGCGGCGCCCGGCCCCCCCCCGCCGGCGTCGGCGTCGGCGTCGGCGCTTCGGCTGGCCGTCCTCGCCCAACTCGCCCTCCTCGCCGCCCCCGTCACCGTCGCCGCCCATTTCGGGGTCGGGTTCGGCGGCGGTCACTTCCTCGGGACTTTCGCCGGCCACGTTGTCGAGGTCGTCGGCGGGGAGGAACGGCGACGAGGGCTTGGCCGGCTGGCTCCCGACCCCGAGGTCGGCGTACAGGTCGGCCCAGGGGTCGGCGTCGGGCGGGGGCATGGCGGGCACCGGATTGCGGGGGAAACGGGGGGAGCGGGTTAGTATAGGACTCGGGGCAAGGAAGCAAAGTGTGAAGTGTGAAGTGCGAAGAGTGAAAGGAAGAGCAGGCAGGCGCACGCCGCGTCTTCTGTTCGCTTCGCACTTCACTCTTCGCACTTCACACTTCACACTTGGAGCGCAGCGACTTAATCAGCACCTGGCTCTTGCGCCCGTTGCGCTCGTACACCTCCCGACGCGCGGCCGGCAGGTCGTCGGGCGTGCCGAGCTTGAAGCCCCCGCGCGTCACGAAGTAGTTGATCGCCTGCGTGGAGAGCGCGATGAGGGTGCCGACGCCCTTGGCCCGCGCCGAGGCCTCGGCGTAGTGCATCAGCTTGCCGCCGATCCCCTGGTTCTCGTAGCGCGGATCGACGTAGATGCTGGCGAGTTCGGCGGCGTCGTCGGCGGGGTAGAGGTGCAACGCGCCGCACGCGACGGGGTTCTTATCGACCTCGAACACGAAGTAGTCCCCGATGGCGCGCTCGAGTTCGGCTCGCGTGCGCTTGACCAACTCCTCGGCGCGGATGCCCTGCTGGATGAGCGTGTGCACCGCGCGCACGTCTTTTTTTTGCGCCTGGCGGATCGCCTGGTACTCGTTGGTGTAGATCAGCGTGCCGATGCCCTCGTTGGAGAAGACCTCGCCGAGTAGGCCTTCTTGCTCGCGGCCGTCGATGATGTGGACGCGCTCGACCCCCTCCCGGCCGGCCCTCGCGGCGTGCGTCAGCTTGGTGAGCGTGGGCAGCGGCAACTCGGCGCGGTGCTTTTTCAGGTAGACCTCGGCGTCCTCGACGGTCATCTGGCGGACCACCCCGCGCGGGCCGTGGACCACGCCCTCGGTGCTGATGAAGATCAACTTCACCGCCTGCAGGGTCTTGGCGAGTTCGACCGCGACCGCGTCGGAGTTCAGCCGGTAGGTCCGCCCCGCGCCGTCGATCCCCAGCGGCGGTACCACGGGGATGATGTCCCGCTCTAAAAGAGTTTGCAAGAGTCCCGCATCGACGCGCTCGACGCGGCCGGTGAACTGGTGATCGACCCCGCCGAGAATCCCAGCCGGGTGGGCGGTGAGGGCGTTGGGGCACGCGCCGCGCAGGTCGTTCGCGGCCAGCCCTTCGAGGATTTCGTGCGTCACCCGGTTCGCGGCGGTGATTGCCACCTGCAGCGTCGGCTCGTCGGTCACGCCGGTCCCCTGGAGGTCCGACGGGGTCACGTTCACCATCCCCGCGAAGCGCTCCAATTGGTGCGCCGCCCCGTGCACGAGTGCCACGCGCACGCTCAGACTGCGCAGGAGCGCGATGTCGAGCAAGAGGTTGGGGAAGTTCTCGTGCTCGACGATGGCGCCGTCGATGGCGATGACGAACACCTTGCCCTGGAAGCGGGGGACGTAGCGGAGGATTTCGCGCAAATCCGTCAGGCGGAGCATGGCAACTGTGGCCCAGATGGGAACTCGGGCCGGCCGGGGCCGGGGAGCCTAGAATGGTAGTCCGCGCCCGCGGGGCCGTCACCACCTACCGTCAATATAGGGCCGCACTCCCATGCCCCAGTCGCCCGAGTCTGTCGTGATTATCGGCTCCGGCCCCGCCGCGTGGACTGCCGCGATCTACGCCGCGCGGGCGCAACTGAACCCGCTGGTGTTCCAGGGCAACCCCTACGACAACGCCAACAAAGCGAACGGCACGTTGCCCCTAGGCCAACTCGCGCTCACCACCGAGGTCGAGAACTTCCCGAGTTGGCCCGCCGGTGACACGCGGCAGTACCTAAAGACCGCCCTCAAAGCGGACGACCCCGACTTCCCCTACTGGGTGGCCAAGGACAAGCCGCAGCCGACGCACGGCATCAACGGCCCGGAACTGATGGCCCTGATGCGCCAGCAGGCCGTGAACTACGGCACCCGCGTCGAGTCGAAGGACGTGACGAGAGTCGAGTTCAAGCGCTCGCCATTCACCCTCACGACCCACGACGGCGAGGTCGTGACTTCGCACACGGTGATCGTCGCCACGGGTGCCAGGGCCAACTACCTGGGCCTGCCGAGCGAGGACCACTTCAAGAACAGCGGCGTCTCGGCGTGCGCCGTGTGCGACGGGGCGCTGCCCCGCTTTCGGAACAAGCCGATTACCGTCGTCGGCGGCGGCGACAGCGCGTGCGAGGAGGCGAGCTACCTCACCAAGTTCGGCTCGAAGGTGCACATGCTCGTGCGCAAGGACCGCTTCCGGGCATCCAAGATCATGGCCGAGCGCACCCTAGCCAACGACAAAATCCAGGTCCACTGGTTCTCCGAGATGGCCGAGGTGCTCGGCGACGACAAGAACGGCGTGACCGCGATCAAAGTCCGTAACCTCAAGTCGGGCGAGGTCAACACCCTCGAAACGAGCGGCGTGTTCCTTGCCATCGGCCACACGCCCAACGTTCATTTCCTGGACGGCCAACTCGAACTCAACGAGAAGGGCTACATCAAGTGGACGACCGTCGCGCGCACCTACACCTCGGTGGACGGCGTGTTCGCGGCCGGGGACGTGGCCGACGACTACTACCGCCAGGCTTGTAGTGCTGCGGGCACGGGCTGCATGGCCGCGCTCGACGCGGAGCGCTGGCTGGCGGCGCGGGGCGTTCACTAGAGCAACGGGGCTAGCCCCGGTCGGGCGGCGGGTCTAAAATGCCGCCGCACATTCCTGGGAGACAAGCCATGAGTCCCGCCGTATCCGCCCTGCTGACCTCGGCCGACGCGCTCTCGCCGGCCGAGAAACGCGAACTTGCCGACGCGCTGCTGTCGGAGTTGGAGGAGTCCGAAGGGGTGCCGGCCGACTTCAAGCTCAGCCCTGAGATGTGGGAGGAGATCAACCGCCGGTCGGCGGACCTCGACGCCGGGCGGACCACAACGGTCTCCTGGGAGGAAGTGAAGGCGAAACTGGACGCGCAGCGAGCCGCCCGTGGCTAGTAGCCGCTTCGAGCCGAGGGCGGAGGCCGACATCTTGGCCATCGAGGCGCGCTACGCATTGCGCGGCCCCGCGCCCGCCGTTCGATTCGCGCGGGCCATCGAGGTGGCCCGCGACCGCCTCGCCGCGTTCCCCGAGCCTTATGCCGTCGTCAACGGCCCCCACCGCCTCTGCCCGGTCGATCACTCGCCGTACATCCTGGTGTACCGCTACGACCCCGCAGCGGACGAAGTCTCGGTCGTCGCTGTCGTCCATGCAAGCCAAGACCCGTCGTCGTGGCGAATCTGAGTCCCGGAGGCTGGGCCGTGCCCGACCCCGTCCCCGAGCGCTTTAAGCCGATCCTCCGCGCCCAATTGTTGGCCGAGTACGGCGAGGACCGCGACGCCCTGCACGCGGGGCACTTCGACTCGGCCCAATCGGTGCTGGTGAACTACCCCGACGGCTCGTTCGCGCTCTTCAAGTACGCCTTCGCACTGTTCGACGCGAAGGGCGAGTCGGCGATGGTGTTCACCGAGCACTGCGGCTACCACTTGGTATCCGCCGACGGCGTGCAAGTGCTGCGCGGCGTACCGAGGGTGGGGACGGGGGGCTAGCAGTGCAGGCGCTCGCACTGGTCTGGCTCGCCGGCGGTTCGCTCGCCGCGTCGCCCTACTTGCTGAACCTCGCCCGCGAACTTCGCTCGCGGCCCCACACCGCCGGCGACATGACGTTCCAGGTCAGGCACTACGGGTAGCGGGCGTGATGACGTTCCAGGTCAGGCACTACGGGTAGCGGGCGTGGATGGTGTTCTGGCTCTGGCCGGTGGTGTTGCCCTTCCTGGCGTTCCTACTCGGGCGGCAACTCTGGACCCGTCCGACGGATGGGCCGGATGAGCGCCGGCCGCTAGACTGACTCGGGACGGCCGAACCCCGCGCCCCAGGTGTTGCGATGCCCCCCGTTCTCGGCCCCTTCTCCCTCGACGGCGTGTACCGCGCCCCACTGCTCGTCCGCGAGCGCTTACTCCGCTCGACCGCCGCCCTCACCGCCGCCGGCATCCCCCACGCCGTCGCCGGGGGGCACGCCGTCGCGCACTGGGTCGCCCAACTCGACCTCGGCGGGGTGCGGAATACGCCGGATGTCAACCTGCTCGTCCGCCGCCCCGACCTCGAACTCGTCAAAAGCGCCCTCGCCACCGCCGGCTTCGTCTACGGCCACACGGCCGGCCTGGACTACTTCCTCGACGGCCCCGACGGCCGCGTGCGCAGCGGCATTCACCTCTTGTTCGAGGGCGAAACCGTCCGCCCCGGCGAACTCCTGCCGAACCCGAGTGTGGACGACTCCGTGCGGGCCGAGGAGTACCGCGTCCTGAACCTGCGCCCGCTGGTCGGCATCAAGCTGACCGCCTACCGCGACAAGGACCGCACGCACCTGCGCGACATGCTCGAGGTCGGGCTGATCGACGGCAGTTGGGGCGCGTACTACCCGCCGGAGTACGCGGCGCGCCTCCAAGCCCTGGTGGACACGCCCGGCGGCTAGTCGAATCGTGTTCTACAGTCGTGCGACGGACTTCCCTTTTGCGCGGAGCCTCGCCGATGTTCGCCGCCTGCCCGTCGTGCGGGGCCGTTTCGAGTACATCGCCGTGCCGGCGCTGCGCCGGCCCCGGCACGCCCCCCTCGACCGAAGCCGAACCGCTCTGGCTGGAGCCGGCCCCGGCGCCGGCCCGGTTCCCCGCCGCGCCCCTTCTGGCCCTGGGAGTCGCGCTCGTCTTTGCCGGCACCTGGGGAGCTTTGGCCGGCGGGGCGCGCTACGCCGAGGGGCGCCGGGTGGCGCACGCGGTCGGCCGCTACGGCCTCTACCGCGCTCCCGGCTCGTGCTGCGGGACGATGACGACTCGGGCGCTGTACGAGGTCGATGGCGTGCCGTACTCGGTGCCGACCCGCTGGGGCAACGACGGCAAGCCCGTGGCGATCTACTACCGCGCGCACGACCCGGCGGCGGGGAGCGAGTGGCCGCTGAACTGGCCGCGCCTGGCCGGGGGGCTGGTCGCCGGGGCGGGGCTGCTCGTGAGCGCCGCGGCGGCGCGGGGCCGGATCGCGCTCTAGGCTCGTCCGCCGCCCCCGCCCGAGGGTTCCGCCGATGTTCGTCGCCTGCCCGTCGTGCCAGAACGCGATGCTCGTCACTCAGCCGTGCCCCCACTGCGGCGGGCCGGCGCAGGACGGCGGCGCGGACTACGTCGCGCTCGTGGAGGCCGCGCCGGCCGAGCCGCTGTGGGTCGAGGCCGACCCGAGCAAGCCCGCCCCCGTGGCGCGCAAACTCGACGCCCCCGCTGCCCGGCCCGCCGCGCCCCCGGTGGCGGTCTGCTCGGGCTGCGGGGGGCCGAAGCACCCCGCCGAGCCATGCTTTTTGTGCGGCGGGCCGGCCGACGGCAACCGCGTCGGGGGCCGCAAACTGAAGGACTTTGTCCCCGGCGACAACGCGGTCGATTGGACCCGCCGCGGCGTGCTGGCGCTAGTCATCGGCGGCGGGGGCGCCGCGGTGCGCTTCGGGCTGCGCCGCTTCCTGAAGAACGGGCCGTCGGACAGGCGATCCGGGCCGCGCTGACGGATTGCCGCCCCGAGACGGCGGCGTGTTCTAAGCTCGGGCGGATTGATCTCAGGACCGAGGACCGGCCCGTGCCCCCCAAAAACCCACCCGCCAAGTCGCGGCCGACCTCTCGGTTCCGCCCCGAGTCCCGGCGGCACGGCCACCTACGCACGGCCTGCCGCCGCCTGCTCTCGCGCCTGGCCTGCGCCGCCTCGGCGGTGGAACTCAGGCTCAACGGCCGCGGCTACCGGGTTTAGTGCGCCTACACTGACGGCGGACTCCGCTCCCCGCCGAGGCACGCCATGCCCCCGCCCGAACTCCGCGCGGTCGCCGAAATCCCGCGGTGCGAGGGTGCGTCGCCGTGGCCCGCCGCCGACCTGCCTGCGTTACGCCACATCGTTCTGTCGGGCGCCACGAGCGAACTCGAAGTCGGCTCGATCGCGGCCACGCTGGTGTCATCCAACCAGATCGAGGGCCGGGGCGTCGAGGCATTGTTGGGCGCGATTGTCGAGGGGAATGAGTTCGGCCTGCAGGGCGGCATTTGCGCGAGCGACGACACTCGGGAGTGCGCGTCTGGTCCGACGGGGGCATTGCCGCCCCGCCCGGCGCGGCCGAGAGCGCGTTCGCCATCGAGTTCGCGCGTGACCACTTCGAGCGGGAACTGGGGCGCGTCGCGGCCGACTTGCTGGCATTCTTGGGCCGGGTGGAGTCGTGGGCGCGCGGCGTCGGGTTCTCCGACCCGCCCGCGCTGGCCCGCGCGTTCGACCGGGACTTTCACATTCGGGCCGCGCCGGCGGCGCGCCCGTAAACTGACGGCAGTCCGCCCGCCCCGTCCGTGAGGGAGACGCCGTGCCCGACACGACTGTTGCCGACGCGCCCGCCGCCGACAAGCCCGAGCCGCCAAAGTCGATCTTCGAGAAGGCCGGCGCCGCACTGCCGATTGCGCTGACCGCGCTCGCCACCGCGCTCGCGGGGATGAGCACCGGCGAGCTGCAGAAGAGCATGTACTGGCGCAGCTACGCCGCCCAGGACCAGGCCCGCGCCACGAGCCAGTGGACGCTCGCGGGGTTCAAGCGCGACCGCAGCCTGACGTGCCAGACCGCGGCCGCGACCCTGCGCGCGATCGCTGGCGAGGCGGGGGCCAACCCGTTCGGCTCCTCGGCGGGGTCGGTCAAGCCGCCAGAGGGGGCCGACCCTAGGGCGCTCGAGTGGCTCGCCGGCGCCGGCCCGCCGAAGACATCGCTGCCCGAGGTGTCCGACGCGGGGCTGAAACAACTCCTGAGTGACATCCAGAAGCGGCTGCCCGAGTCGGAGTTGAACCGCGAGGCGGCGAAGATTTCGGCCGAGACGATCGGCCGCGCGATCGACGAGGCCGAGGCGTTCGTCGAAGACCTCGACAAGCAGTGGGGTCCGACGGTCAAGAGCGCCGCGGCCCTCGCCGCCGCGCCGGGCAAGACCTCGCCCGCCGCGCAGGCCGCTGGGTACGAGCTGGAGAACCGCCGCTACCGCGCCGAGTCGAGTCTCAACCAGGGCGTGGGGTATTTGTACGAAGCCCGCACCAAGGTCTCCGGGGCGCAGTCGGAGAAGCACCAGCGCAAGAGCCGGAACTTCTTCTACGCCATGCTCGCGGCGCAAGTCGGGGCCACGGTCTCGGCGCTGGCCCTCGCGCGCAAGAAGCAGAGCGTGCTGTGGGCCGTCGCGGGCGGCACGGGGCTGGTGGCGATTGCGATCGGGGCGTATGTGTTTCTGAGCGAGGCGTAGCAGTACGGAGGGGGCCGCATGTCGCTCGACTACCCCTACTACGAGGAACTGCGGCGCCGGCGGCACCGGGCGGCGTGGTGGTGGCTCGCCGGCGACCGGCTGTATTACCTCGGCCTGCCGCCCGCGATCCTTGCGGTCCCCGGCGCGGGGGTGGCGGCGGGCGCGGGGCTGCTGGGTTTCGGTTGGCGCTGGCTGGCGGACGCGGTCGCCGTGTTCGCGGCCGGCACGCTGGTGTTCGTCCTGGGGTCGTCGCTCAAGAACCGGGCCTACGCGCTCGGGGAGCGCGACGGCATTTCGTCGGCAGAAGTCTACTCGCGCGGCGGGGCGAACCCCCGAGCGCGGCCGGGCGGCGGGTGAAC
>CAXTPM010000169.1:0-9357 GCA_964245865.1 uncultured Fimbriiglobus sp.
CATCTGCTCGCAGACCGCCACCCGGTGCCCGCTCTTGAGCAAGACGTTCAGGTAGTGTTCGAGCTTGTGGACCGGGAAACCGGCCATCGGGATGTGGCTGTCGCGCTTGGTCAGCGTGATGCCGAGCAAGCGGCTCCCGAGTTCGGCGTCGCTCTCGAACAGCTCGTAAAAGTCGCCGTTGCGGAACAGCACCAGCATGCCGGGGTGCGCGAGCTTGGCGTCCCGGTACTGCACCATCATCGGCGTGAGCGCGGGCGGCGGGGCGGGCGGCATCGGGGTCATGGGCGGCTCAGTCCTTGAGGCGTGGTTCGTAGTTCGTGGCGCGTGGCTCGTTGAAGACAGTGGCCGCCGTTCTTCAACGGGCCACGCGCCACGAACTACGAGTCACGGATCGGACGCAGTCCGAGTCTTCGTCATCGTGACGCGGTTGCCCGGCGGGTGGTACTCGACGGTGGTCATGAACCGCCGCACGATCAGGAGGCCGCGGCCGCAGGGGCGCTCGAGGTTCTCGGGCGCGGTCGGGTCGGGCACCTCGGCGGGGTCGAACCCCTCGCCCTCGTCCGTGATCGAGATCGTGAAGCGCTCGCTGCTCACGGTGTAATGCACGGCCACGCTCTTCGCGGGGTCGAGCTGGTTGCCGTGCTTGATCGCGTTGACGAGAGTTTCCTCGAGCGCGAGCTTCACCGAGAACAGGTCGCGCTCGGAGTAGCCGAAGCCGGCGAGGGTCTCCTCGATGTCGTCCTGGACGCGGCGCGCCTCAGAAAGATCGCTCTTGATCGTTTCGTCCACACTCACCGGGGTCATGGCGCGGTCCTGAGCGGCCGACTAGAACGAGTTCAGCCCGGTCTGCTCGTCCTTAACGATCTTGAGCATCTGGTCCAGCTTGGTCAGCTCGAAAATCTCGTAGATCGTCTTCGAGATGCCGCAGAGCACCAGCTTGCCGCCGACCGCGACGAGGCGCTGGTGCAGGCGGATGAGTTTGGCGAGCGCGGCGCTCGAGAGGAACTCGACCTGCGCGAAGTCCAAGAGCAGTTTGCGCCGGCCGAGTTCGTCAACGAGTTTGTTGAGGTCGTCGCCGATCTGCTGGATGACCTGCTCGTCGAGGATGCGCTTGTCCAGAAGCCTGACGACGGTCACGTCGCCGAGGTCGTCGAACGTGATGCGCTGGCGGCGCGGCTGCGACATGGTGGCTCTCGCTCGCTGAAGGCTCCGGCGGGACGGCTGCCGTTGATTGTCAGCCCGTCAGGCCGAGTGTCAAGCGGACTTCGCCGGAATCTCACCCCGGCGCCGCGACCACCGGCAGACTGACGGCCCCGGCCGGCGAACTCGGGGCGGGCGCGGCGCGGTGGCCCGCCGACAGCGCGTCGAGTTCGGCGACCAGCTCCGGCCCGAAGTACCACAGGATGTCCTCGCGCGCGTGATCGTAGATCACCGCGCCCATCCCCTCGCACACCAGCTCGCCGTCGCAGTCGAACTCGTAGGCGGGGCACAGCACCCCGAAGTTGAACGACACGGGGAACAGCAGGCACACCATGGGCTTGATGGTGTGGACATCGATGCCGCGCTCGAGCGCGAAGCGGTGGACGCGGCAGCCGCGCCCCTGGGGGTCCAGGAACACGCACGCCCACTCGTTGTGCGCCGAGCGCCCCGGCGGCAACTCCACGACTTGGGTGCGCGTGTAGCGGCCCCCTGGGTACTCGGCCTCGTCGAGCACGCCGAAGTCGTCCTCGTCCAGCCGGAACCACTCGCTCATCGAGACGCCGAGGTACGCTTCTAGCTCCGGGCGAATCTTGTCGAGTTCCTCCAGGCGCGGCATCTCGGTGTCGGCGCCGTACTGGCAGCAGGCGTCGTGGCAGGTGGTGCAATCCAGGCACGGGCCGAAGTACGTGCACGTGAAGATGCGCGGGTCGATCGAGTGGATGACGGGCGCGCCGAAGCGGCAGGCGTACTCGCGCGACAGCTTGACGGTCTCGGGCACGGCGCCTCTCCCTGGCGGTGGAATGCGGGCCAGTCTACACCGCGGCGGGCGCGGGCGGAAGGGCGACCGCCACGCCCCCGCCCGGCGGCGCGTCGGGAGTTTGCCCCGCGGGCACGGGCAGCGCGAAGCTGAGGCGCGCCGTGCCGTCGCGCGTGAACTCCGGCCAGTCCCCCGCCGGGCGCCACCCCAGGCCGCGGAACAGCGCCCGCGCCGGCGCGTCGGCGGGCGAGTTGGTGGTGTGCGCCACTAGCCAGCGGGCGCCGGCCGACTGGGCGAGGTCGCGGGCGCGCTCCAGCAGCGCGCGAGCCACCCCGAGCCGGCGCGCCGCGGGCAGCACGGCGAGCGCCGCCACGGCCACGACGCCGGGTTCGGCGTGCGCCAGTTGCACGAAGCCGGCCGGCCCCGACCCCAGGCGCGCCGCGTGCGGCCGCAGCCAGTCCGGGGCGCTGCGCTTCGGCGCCGCGCCGAGGGCCGCCGCGAACGGCCGGCAGTCTTCCGCGGCCCCGAAGGCGTCGGCCAAGCTCCGGCGCTCGGCGGCGCGGGCCGGGCCGACGCGCGCCCTCGGCTTCGTCGCCCCCGGCACCGCCGCCGGGGTCTCCGACTCGCCCAACTCCAACGTCCGGCCCGCGCGCCGCAGCGCCCCGCGCACACGCTCCAGAATGAACTCGCCGTAGGGAATCCGCGCCGACTCCAGCCCGGCCGCGAGGCCGGCGAGCGGGCTGATGCACGGGTTCGGGTTCACCTCCAGCACGAACGGCTGGCCGGACTCGTCGACGCGGAAGTCCACCCGCGCGTAGTCGCGGCAGCCGACCAGGCGGAATGCGTCTTTCGCCACGCGCTCGATCTCGGCGGCGAGAGTGGGTTCGACCACGGCGGGGTTCTGCGCCGGCGTGGCGGCGAAGTCCACCGTGCCGGGGCGCCACTTCGCGTCGAAGCTCACGATCGGCCACAGGCCCGGCTTGTCGGCGGGCGGCACGAAGTGGATTTCCGAGAACGGCAGCGCGGTCAGTTCGCCGCCGACCTCCACGAGCGCGACGTTGAACTCGCGCCCCCGCACGAACTGCTCGACCAGCACCTGCGGGCCGTAGCGCGCCTGGATTTCCCGCACCCGCGCTGCGAGTTGGTCCTGCGTCTCGACCACGCTCGCCTGGTCGATGCCGACGCTCGCGTCTTCGAGGGCCGGCTTGACGATCACGGGGAACGCCCCCGACCACTCGGGGATGTGCTCGCCGTCGATCACCAGGAACGCCGCGGTCGGCAACCCCGCGCCTGAGAGCAGGCGCTTGGTGAGCGGCTTCGAGCGGCAGAGCAGCAAGGGCTGCGTCGGCGAGCCGGTGCACGGGACGCCGGCGAGTTCCAAGACGCCCGCGACGAACGCCTCGGTGTCGCCCCACCCGGCCAGCCCCTCGTACAAGTTGAACACCACGTCCGGCTTCAACTCGCGCAGGGCCGACAGGAGCGGCCCCACGTCGCCGGTGAGGCCGAGGCGGCGCACGGTGAGGCCGGCTTGCTGGAGGTGCCGCGCCACGCCGTCGGCGGTGTAGAGGATGTCGTGCTCGGAGTCCGCGTCGGGGTGCGTCGCGGCCAGCGTCGGCTCGTTGGCGAGGATCAGGACCGTCGCGCTCATCAATCGCCCCCAGGTGAACTCCGATGGGAGTCTATCGGCAGCTGGGGGCGGGGGGGAAGAGGATTTAAGCCAGCCCCAGCCGCGCGACGGCCGCCCCGAAGATGAGTTGCACCACCTCCGCGTGCGACTTGCCCAGCAGGCGCGCCATAATCACCAGGTCGCTCGACTCGGGGTTCAGCCCAGGGAGCGGGTTGACCTCGATGAAGTACGCCAGCCCGTCGCGGACGCGGAAGTCCAACCTGGCCACGTCGCGGCAGCCGAGCGCCTCGAACACGGCGACGGCTGAGGCTTCGATGTCGGCCACGAGGTCCGCGTCGAGCGCCGGGGGGCAGGCGTAGTCGATTCGTGCCAGGTAGTCGCGCTTCACTTCCAGGGAATACACGAAGTGCTCGGCGGGCACCTTGGGCGCGATCGTCATGACGCCGAACACGGCCGGGGGGGCGTTGCCAACGAGGCCGACGGTGACTTCCTCGCCGCCGATGAACTCCTCGACTAGCACCGGCTGCGCGTAGGCGTTCCAGAGTTCGACCACCGCCGGGCCGAGTTCTGCGGCGGTGCGGACGAGGCAGCGGTCGCGGATGCCCTTGCTGCTCCCCTCGGAGGTGGGCTTGACGATCACCGGCAGGTCCATGCCCGCCTGCGTCAGGAGGCCGGCGAACTCGCGCATGTCGCCCTTGTAGGCGGCGCGCGGCGGGCCGAGAGTGATCGCGCGCGGCACGAGCACGCCCGCGTCCTGGGCCAAGCGGCGGGCGATGTCTTTATCCAGCGCCGCGGCCATCGCCAGCGGGTCGGACCCCGAGTAGGGGACGCCGAGCATCTCGCAGAGCGCCGGCACCCGCGCCTCGCGCGAGCGGCCGCTGCCGGCGCCCTCGGCGAAGTTGAACACGAAGTCGTAGGGGGCGGCGAGCAGCCTCTCGATCAGCTCGCGCCCGTCGCCCAACTCATCGACTTCGTGGCCGAGGTCGCGCAGCGCCCCGCAAATGGCGGCGATGGTGCCGGGGGAGTCGAACTCCTCGAAGGCGTCGTCGGGCGCGCCGGCGGGCGCGGCCTCGGGGCGCAGGTCGAACGCGACGCCGATGCGCATGGTCACTTCGCCCGCGCCGCGCTGCCGGGCGGGGCGTCCATCATCGGCAGCCGCAGAATACCCGGCCGCGCCGGCTCGGGTGCCTGCTCGCCGCAGCCGCCGGAGTCGGGCGCGAGTTGCACCCGGCGGCGCCGGGCCATGCGGTCGTTCCCCTCGGGCACCAGGGCGGTCTTGTCGCCTTGGAGCAGCCCACTCACGCCGCGCGTCGTGGTCGCGGCCGGCGCGGTCTCGCGCTCCTCGGCCTGGTAGCGGACCAGCATCCCCTCGTAGTTGCGCAGGATCACCGCGTCGTCGGACATGCTCACGAGGTAGTTGGGCATCAGCGGAATCTTGCCGCCGCCGTGCGGGCTATCGACCACGTAAGTCGGGATCGCAATACCCGACATGTGCCCGCGCAGCCCCTCCATGATCTCCAGCCCCTTCCAGATGCTCGTGCGGAAGTGGCCCGCGCCGGTCACGGGGTCGCAGTGGAAGAGGTAGTACGGCCGCACCTTGATGCGCAGCAACCCGCGCAGCAGGCCGCGAATCGTCGAGAGCTTGTCGTTGACGCCCTTGAGTAGCACCGAGTGGTTGTTGATGACCATGCCGTGCGCGAGCAAGGACTTGCAGACGCGCTTGGCCTCGGGCGTCACCTCGCGCGGGTGGTTGAAGTGCGTCTGGATGTAGACCTTCTCGGCCGACGCGAGCAAGTCGAGCAGTTCCTGGTCGTAGAGCCGCTGCGGGAGTGTGACCGGCACGCGCGTGCCGATGCGGATCACATCGACGTGCTCGATGGCCTTCAGGCTCTCCAGGTAGTAGCGCAGCTTGGGCAGGGGCAGCGTGAGCGGGTCGCCGCCGGAGATGATGACATCGCGGATTTGCGAGTTCTCGCGCACGTAGTCGATCATCCGCTCGTCGTTGGCGCTGACGCCTTCCCAGCCGCCGCGGGTGAGGGTGGCGCGCTTGCGCGTGCAGTAGCGGCAGTACATCGTGCAGTTCGGGGTGGTGACCATCAGGACGCGATCCGGGTAGCGGTGCGTCAGCCCCGGCACGGGGGAGTCCTTGTCCTCTTCGAGCGGGTCGTCCATCTCGAAGCCCGACGTGGCCTCGAGCGGCGACGGCACACTCTGTAAGCGGATGGGGTCGGTCGGGTTGGCGGTGTCGATCAAGGAGAAGTAGTAGGGCGGGATGGCGATCTTGTAGTCGGCCTCGAGCGCGCCGATGGCCTCGAGTTCCTCATGCGTGAACGGCAAGAGGTGCCGCAGTTGCCGCACGCTGCGGATCGAGTTCTGCGTCTGCCAGCGCCAGTCGTCCCACTGGTGTTGGGGCACGTCGGCCCAACTGGGGTGGCGCAGGCTCGTGCTCGGGGGTTCGTCGTCGTCGGGGAACTGGGCGAAGCCCGACGCCGCGCCGGTGGTGGTGTCGGCGGGTCGCGGGTCGGCCGCGTCGGACTCGAACATCGCTTGACCTCGGGTGACTCGCGGGCCGAAACGGTCGGCGGCGGCCGGCCCCCAGTGAGTGGGCCGGCCGGCCGCGCGGGCCTGGCGCAGCAGGCTCGCGCGCGGGCCGCGAATCAAAGACGAATGCTAACCCCGAACCACCGGAAAACAAGCGCACTCCGGGCGAAGTGCGCGCGATTTCGGCGAGTTTCCCCCCGCCGCGCCCGCGCCACCCCCGGCGACCCCTTTTCGAGCGGGCTGCCGCGCCCCGCGCCGAGTCTTGTATCGGCCCCGCGCCGGGTGTCAACGCCACCCGAAATCCGCCCCTCAGCCCGGTTTCTCCGAAACGCGGAAGTCCCGCAGTTCGAACACCGTCCCGCGCGCGTCGGCGGGGAGCCAGTCCGCCGGGCGCGGGCAGGCGAAGCGCACCCGGTGCCGGCCCGGCGGCACCCGCCACGCTGCCCGCAGCGCCACCGGCTCTTTGCCGAGCGGCACATCCGCCGACCACACGGGCGCGCCCACGATGCGTAGCGTCGTCGGCCCCTGCGGCGAGCGCGCGGCGACCTCGACCTCGACGGATTTTACTTCATTCGTGGGGTTTTCGACGATCAACTCGGCCGCGCGCCCCGCCACGCGCCGCTCGTCCTCGTGCCCCGCGCCCCTGGGGCTGGAGAACCCCGCGAGCCACTCCAGGCGCAGCGCCGAGTCGAGGCGCGCGCGCAGCGCGGCCAGTTCCGCCGGGCGCGCGGCGGCGTACCGGGCCAGGCTCCAGACGAAGCGCTCGCCGTCGGGGTGCGCCGCAACTAGTGCGTCGCGGCCCAGGGTTTCTTCGAGTTTGGCGTGCAGCGCGTCGGCCACCTCGGGCGCGAAGCCGCGCCGGTCCACGAGGATCAAGTCGAACCCGAGCGCCGCCATCTCCGCCACCGACCGCTCGGCCGGTTTGGGCGCGAGCGAGCGCCCCCAGGTGTCGAAGCGCCGCCCCGACACCGCCCCGAAGCTGAAGCGAAGCGTGCGGGTGTGGACCACCCCGGCCGCGTGGTCGTAGCTCATCATCTCGCCCTCGTGCGACTCGGGGTAGCGCACGTGC
Source organism: uncultured Fimbriiglobus sp. (assembly GCA_964245865.1). GTDB lineage: Bacteria > Planctomycetota > Planctomycetia > Gemmatales > Gemmataceae > Fimbriiglobus. Next base: position 7,195 of record CAXTPM010000169.1, read on the forward strand.
GGCACGCAGCAGACCATCGACCCAGGGAAGCGCGATTCGAGGTCGCCGAAGAACGCCGCGTCCCCGCGGAAGTCGGCGCGCATCTCGTCCCGCCCGAGTGCCGCGCGCGGGGTGAACCAGAAGTTCGGCGTCTGGTCGAGGATGCCCACGACAAGCAGCGCCAGCGCGGCCGGCCACTTCCAGCGCCCCGGCACCCGAAGGTCGAACAGCCGCCCCGCCACCGCGAGGCACACGAACGCGATCAGCACGCAGACGCGGCAGTGGGCGCGCACCTGCGGCGTGACGAGGTGGTTGAACACGCTGCCCAGGCCGCCGACGGTGGCGAACAGCACCAAGTACGCCAGGAGCGCGGCCCAGTCGCGCGGCACCCCGCCGAGTGCCGGAATTCGCGGCAAAATCAGCGAGGCGAACGCGGCGACCAGCCCCAGCGCGCCGACCGCGCCGAGAGTCGCGTCGGTGTTCTCGCTCTCGGAGGGGCGCCCCTCGACGCCGTAGCCGGCGCGGACGCGCTGCAACGCTGCCAGCCGGTGGTCGGGGACCGGCAGCACGAGGTGCGCGATCTTGAGGCCGTAGATGTCGGCCTCGAACCCGAGGCGCAGCGTCGGCTCGGGGTTGCGGCCCATTTCCATCTGGTAGCGAATCGCCGGCGCGTGCGCCGCCACCCCGGTGAGCGCCACCACGCCCGCCATCCCCGCCCCGGCCACCAGCGGCCGGGCGCTGCGGAAGTGCAGGGCGGCGTACACCGCGGCGAACCCGAGCGCGGCGCAGGCGTGGAAGGCGTAGTACGCCCCCGACAGTCCGAGGACGACCCCGAGCGTCACCGTCCAGACCCCGCGCGCCGTGCCGAGGCTCCAGAAGTGCCGCACCCCCGGCGCCCCGACAAAGGGGTAGCGGCCGTTCATCAGTTCCAGCGCCGCCACGGCCACGAGCGGCGTGAGGTAGTACGCGCTCAGGAAATAGTGGCCGACGCCGCGCGTGTAGTGGTAGGGGAGGAAGGCGTAGAGTTGCGCGAGTGCGAGCGCCGCCGGCCACGAGACTCCCAGCCGCCGGAAGCCCCAGAGCGCCGCGCAGCTACACAGCGGGTAGCCGAGCAGGTAGTAGGCGTTGAACGCCGCCACTAGCCCGAGGCCAGCGTGCATCAATACTTTCAGCCAGAGGAAGTGCCACCAATCGACCACGGGGAAGTCGTAGAGTTCCGACACCCCCGGTGCCCCGAGGCGCGGGTGCACCCACGGAGTGCCGCTCTCGGCCATCGCCTGCACCATCGGCAGGATCAGGAGCGTGTCGCCGCCGTCGTAGTGCAAAGGCTCGCCCAACTCGGCGGGCGCGAGGCCCATCCCGGCCATGACCAGGACGAGCGAGAGTGCGGCGGTGGCGGCGTAGGCGGCGACGATCGGGGGGCGGCGCGCGGTCACGGCAACTCCAGCACGGGGTAGCGGCGGGCCAGCTCGCGCTCGCCGTCGTTCGAGGGCGGCGCCGGCCGGCCGAGGAGGCGCAGGCCCGCGAGGTCGCCTTCGCTCAGGCGGCACGTCACGAGCAGCCAGTGGAACAGCCCGCCGTAGTCGTGGAACGGGTACCACCCCCGCGGCCGGTAGCCGGTCCAGCCGTTGACGCACTTCGCGCCCACTTCCTGCGCCGCGAGCATCGCCTCGACCTGCAGCGCCAGAATGTCGGCGTTGTCGGCGCCACCGGCCTCGGGGCGCGGCGAGAAGACGAACACGACTCGCGCCCCGGAGTCGCGGAATGCCGCGGCGAGTTTCTGCCGCGCGTCCCGGACTTCGGCGACGGGAGTGCGGTAGTCGTCCCACCGGGCGCCGCCGAGACCCTGGTCGGCGAGGACGAGTGCGAGCAGGATCGCGCCGATTCGCCCTCTGATCCTATCCCCTCCCCCCCTGAGGGGGAGGGCTAGGGTGGGGGGTGGCCCGCCAAGTAGGGGTGAGTCGGGAGCGGGTACGACCTCACCGGCCCCGTCAAGCGTACCCCCCGCCCTAGCCCTCCCCCTCAGGGGGGGAGGGGACCGGAAGGGGCGGCGCTCGCCTGTCGGGCGCGGGAACAGCGCCGCCACCGCCAGCCCCAGCGGAAACAAGAGCACCAGCGCCACGCGGCTGACCGCGCGCACCGACCCCGCCCCCGGCACCCCCAGCACCAAATCGTAGGCCGAGT
>CAXTPM010000170.1:0-5323 GCA_964245865.1 uncultured Fimbriiglobus sp.
CGGTAGCCCTCCTCCGGCGTGGCGCTCCACTCGAGCACCTTTTTGCCCCACAGCATGCGCATATAATTATGGATGCGCCCCGTCGCGGCGATCTCGCGCTGCGCGGCGTTCCAGAGGTCGTCGTGCGTGGCCCCCGACTCGAACTGCTCGCGGCTGTAAGTGTGCTCCCGCGGGTCGCTTGCGTGCTTGTCGAGGGTGGCCCGCGCCCAGGGCGGCAGCACCGTTTCGAGCGTGCCGGCGGAGGTCGGCGCGAAGTCGAACGTGGCGTAATTGAAGCTCGGCTCGGCGGCATTTTGCCAACTCACCGCCGTCTCAGGCGCGGGCGCGGCCTCCACTTCTTTGAGTTTCGCCATGTGCCACTGGTAGCCCACGTCGCGCCAGGTAATGGCCTCGTCCAAGTAACTATTCACGTTCTCGTCGCGGCAGAAAAAATCGTCCTTGTTACGCGTCTTCGGGTTGACTTGTTCCGGCCCCCACTTCACCGCGTCGAGGATTTTGGACGTGATTTCCTCAATGCCGATGTGCCCGTAGTGCAGGTACGGGCTGAGCCGGCTCGCGCTGTTCTTCGCCGGGTCGTCGGGCTTCGAGCGCTCGGCGGCGTAGGTTGCGAGTTTCGACGTAATAAAATGGCCGAGCGCCGCGTGCGCGGCCACGCTGCCCCCCTCCACGCCCGGCAGGTGCGGCACGCCCTGGTCGAGTTTCAGGCCGCGCACGAATGCGCGCAAGTCGCGCGGCACGCGCCACACCTCGAACGGTGGCTCGGCTTTATATTGCGCCAGCGCCGCGAAGTCGTGCTCGGGCACCGCGCGCAGTTTCCAGTGCGTCAGAAATAGCTTGTGGATGCGCGGCCGCAGGTGCGCCGCCGCCCCCGTCGCCGGGCCGAGCAGCCCCAGCGGAATAATGCCGTTGCCGTCGATCGCCGTGACCGAAACCCGCACACTGCGGGCGATCGCGCGGTTCTGCGCGGGCGTAATGAACTGCGGGTAGTCGTCGGTCACGAGCGCGCACGCCGGCTCGCAGAGTTGGCGTACCAGCCCCCGGCCGTCGCGGTCGCTCGTGGCCACGAACGGCCAGTATTGCGCCCCCAACTGTTTTGCGGCAAACGAGTTGTCGCGCATCCCCTCCAGCATGAATGCGTGGATGCGCGCGTTCGCCCACGGGTAGTTGAGTTTCAGCCCCTCGTAAATAATCAGCGGCTTGTTGAGTTGCCGCGCCAGTTGCGCGGCGTAATCCAGCGCGTGGTTGGCGCGCAGGCGCCGGAACATCTGGCACCAGTACAATACATACTGGCCGTCAACGTTCACCGGCCGGTCGTTGAGGTGCCGGACGCGCGCCGGGTGGACTTCGGGCGTCTCAGGGGTCGTCATCGGCGGATTCGCGGCGGTCGGGATCGGGTCCGCCCCTATACTAGCCGGCATGGCCGACCCGCTTCTCGTGGCGCGCGACGTTTCCCGGCGCTACGGCCGGGTCGAGGCGCTGCGCGGCGTCGATTTCGCGGTGAACGCCGGCGAACTGTTCGGCCTGCTCGGCCCCAACGGCGCGGGCAAGACAACCCTCATGGGTCTGCTCGCGGGCCTCGCCGACGCTGACGGCGGGTCGGTCGAGTTGAACGGCCAACGCCTCTCGACCCGCGCCCGCGACCTGCGCGCCCAGGTCGGCCTCGCCACCCAAGACTTGGCACTCTACCCCGAACTGACGGCTCGCGAAAATCTAACTTTCTTCGGCCGGTTGTTTAGCATCCCGAGTCAAACTCTCAAACTCCGCGCCGCCAAACTATTAGATTCGGTCGAACTCAGCGCGAAGAGTGACGCGCGCGTCGGCACCTTCTCCGGCGGCATGAAGCGCCGCCTGAACCTCGCGGTCGCCGTTCTGCACGAGCCGATACTATTACTACTCGACGAGCCGACCACCGGGGTCGATCCGCAGTCGCGCAATCACATTTTCGAGTTGATTCGTGGCTTGAATCACCAAGGCACGACGGTGGTATACACCAGCCACTACATGGAGGAGGTCGAGCGCCTCTGCCCGCGCCTGGCAATTCTCGACCACGGCCGCGTCATCGCCTGCGACGGACTCGCCGCGCTGCTCGGCCGGCTACCGTGCGTCGTCACGTTAGCAATCGACCGGCCCGCGCCCGAGTTCGCCGGCGAACTGCGCCTCCTCCCCGGCGTCTCGGCCGTCGAGGAGCGGCCCGGTACGCTCGCCGTCACCGCCGCCGACGCGGCCGCAATCCTGCCCCGCCTTGCGCGCGCCGCCGACGCAGCCAGGGTGGCCGTGGGGCGGCTCGATGTCCGCCGGCCCAACCTCGAAGAACTGTTCCTGTCGCTGACCGGCGCTGCGCTGCGTGACTAACTCCAGGTACCGCCCGTGAGCGCCCTCCGCCCCGTCGCCGCCCTCGCCCGCAAAGACCTGCGCCTGCTCTTGCGCGACCCGCGCTCGGTCGCCATCCTCGCGGTGCTGCCCGTGGTGCTCATGCTCTTGTTGGGCATCACCCTCGGCCGGGCGTTCGGCGAGAAGCCCGACTCGAAAATCCGCATCACGCTCTTGGTCGAAGACGAGGGGCTGCCGCTTGACGCGAGGCGCAACTTCCCCCCGAAGGCGTGGAGCGAAATCCTCATCGACGACCTCGCCGACACCGCGAACATCCGGGTCGAGCGCGTCGCAAGTCGCGCCGAAGCCGTGCGTTTGGTCGAGTCCGGCGACCGCTCGGCCGTGGTCGTCCTCGGCCCGGAGTTCAGCCGGAAGGCCCAGCGCTGCAGCTTCGTCGGCGGCGAGTTCAAGCGCGACCCGATCAACCCGCTGTTCCGCGACGGCGTGAAGACCGACGAACTCGATGTCGAGTTTTTGAGTAACCCAACGCAGCCCGTCGGGTCGTCGGTCATTCAACAGGTGATCCAGGTGAGCCTACTGCGCGTGGTAATCCCGTGGATGATCGGCCAGGCGTTCGACCTCATCGGCACCGAGGCATTCATGTCCAAGATGGAGCAGAAGATTCCCGCGCTGGCGTTCGCCTACCGGGTGCCGGGGTTCTCGAAACTCGCGCTCGGCAAGGGCATCCGCGGCGGCATTTCGGACTTCTTTTCCGAGTACGACTTCAACGCCAAAACCTGGGCAGGACTAACCGAGTCGAAACGCACCAAGAAAGCACCGGCCGGTGGCCCATCGACCGCGCGGCCGGAGAACCGCACCGTCTACGCCGACCCCGCCCAGACGCAGTACCAGACGCTCGTGCCGGGGGCGGTGGTCACGTTCGCGTTTATGTTAGTTCTTAGCGTCGGCTGGCTGTTCGTCGCCGAGCGCCGCCACGGCACGCTGGTGCGATTGCGCCTGGCCCCCGTGGGCCGCGCGTCAATCATTCTTGGCAAAACAATCCCCGCACTGATTGTATCAGTCCTGCAAGGTTTTTTCCTGCTCGTGTGCGGCCGCGTGCTGTTCGGCATGACCTGGGGCGCCGAGCCGCTGTTGCTGGTGCCCGTGGTGATCGCCACCTCGCTCGCGGCGACCGGCCTGGCGATGCTCGTGGGGGGCTTGGCCCGCACCGAATCTCAGGTCGCAATTGTCGGCACGCTGGTGGTCGTAACCCTAGCCGGGCTAAGCGGTTCGATGCTGCCGCGCGAGCTGCTGCCCGAGACGGTGCGGCAGTTGTCGCTGTTCACTCCACACGCCTGGGCGCTCGACGCCTACGCCAGACTGCTCGCCCCCGGCGCCGGCGCGGCCGATGCGGCGCGGGTGTGGCAGTGCTGCGGGGTGCTGGCGGGGTTCGCAGCGGCGTTCTTCGCGCTGACGTTTTGGCGCATCGACTTGGACACATAATGTAAAATACAAAAGCCGCCGCCCGCCGCCGGGGGGAATCCGGCGGCGGGCGGCGGTTGGGGGAATCGACAAAACCTCTCAACGGGGGAAGTGGTGTTTTGACCTCGCGCCAGTCGCGTCGGGGGGAATCGGTGCCGTTGGGGGGAATCGCGGGCACCGTCGTCGCGGCGGGTCGTGGTGTCAATGTTCTGGGACATTGCAGGCACCGTGCCAAACGGCAAATCGGCGGGCGCGGCCCTGAAAACGCCGCGTTTGTTGCGGTTCCATTCGAGGCTTTGTAAAATCGACCCGGCCGGTTGCAGGAACGAGTGTGTCGTTTTTACCCGCCCCCACGGGACGCGAGTCATGCCCGCCGACGCCCTAGTCGCCGACCTCGAATCCGCCCTGAGCGCGGTGCCGATCTTCGACGCACACAGCCACCTCGACCCCCGCGCCCCCGCCGCGCGCTCGCTGGATGATATTCTCGGCTACCACTACTACACCGAGTTGGCCCACTCGTGCGGCGTCCCGCGGGCGGAGTTGGCGGACGGCCTCCCCGACGGCGAGCGCGTGCGAACTGTGCTGGGCGCGATGCCGCGCTTCCGCAATGCCGCCCCCGTGGCCTGGTTCCGCCGCATCGCCGAGTTGTTCTTCGGCTGGAACGGCTCGCTGCCCGGCGTGGCCGACTACGAGCGGCTGAGCGCCAGCGCCGCGGCGTGCTTCGCCCGGCCGGGGTGGGACGGCGAGGTGCTGGCCAAGTCGAACGCCGAGTGCGTGTTCCTGACCAACGAGTTTGACGACGACTTGACCGGCTTTGACACCCGACTTTACGTGCCCTGCCTGCGCACCGACGCCCTGGTGTTCGGCCTCGCCGACCCGGCGGTGCGGGCGCGGCTGGCGCGTGTCGCGGGGGTCGAGGTCGGCTCGCTCGGCACGCTGGCCGAGGCGTTGGCGAAGCTTTCCGGCCACTTCGTGCGGCACGGCGCGCGGGCCTGTGCGATCTCGCTGCCGCCGGAGTTTACCCCGCGCCCGGTGCCGTCCGGCGAGTTCGACGCCGCCTTCCGACGGGGGGACCGCGAGACGCTGGCCCACGCCGCGTTCTGGACGCTGGCCGAGACGTGTAGCGAGCGCGGCCTACCGTTCGACCTGATGTTGGGCGTCAATCGCAACGTCTACGAAAGTGGCGTCCACCAGGGCCGCGACCTGTTCGACGCCCGCTGGAGCCTGTACCAGTACCGCCGCTTGTTTAATGCCTTCCCGCGCGTCGTGTTCCCCGTCTCGGTGCTGAGTAGCGTGCAGAACCAGGAGCTAGTCGCGTACTCGTGGCTGTTCCCGAACGTCCGGCCGTTCGGGCACTGGTGGTACTCGAACGTGCCGGCGTACATCGGCCGCGACCTCTCCGAGCGGCTGCAGGCGCCGTCCGATGCCGGGCCGCGCATGGATCTGCGCGCCTACGGCATCGGCGCGCAGATCCTGCTCGACCGCGGGGTGGAGACGATGATGCTACTCACCAACACGCCGCGCCCGATCG
>CAXTPM010000170.1:5333-6347 GCA_964245865.1 uncultured Fimbriiglobus sp.
GGGACTTGCGCGAGCGCTTGCAGGCCGTGCCGTTCACGAAGTTGTTGGGCTACTACTCGGACGCCTACAAGTCGGAGTTCATTCTGCCGAAGTACGAGATGTACCGCCGCTGCCTTGCAACTGCGTTGGCCGACGACTTCGTGCGGCCCGGCGCGATGACCGAAGCCGAGGCGGTCGAGGTCGGCGTGCGGCTGCTGCGGGGGAGCGCGGAAGAGGTGTTCGGCCGTTAGCAGCGCGTTCGCCGCTGCGCCGCCCCAACCACGGTGGCGAGGCCCAGCGCCGCACTCAGGAGCGTCGCCGGCTCCGGCGTGGTGGCGGTGGTGGTCGATTCGAGCGCCGTCACCGTGAACGCCGCACTCATGCGGGTGGTGCTTTCGCTCTCGCTGTTTTCGGCGGTGAACGTGTAGATGTTCGTGCCCAAGAATAGCGTGGCGGTGCCGGAGGCGCTGGCCAGAACATCGACGTGCGGCGGGCTGCCGTCGCCGTAGATGTAGCCGAACCGCCCGTCGAACTCGGCGACGCCGACCTCGCCGCTGGCCGAGTCGGTCACGCTCAGGAAAAGCTTGAACGACTTGTCCGGCGCGCCGAGGGCGCTGCCCTCGGCGGTGGCGAGGTCGATCACGTCGAGGACGCCCTTGGTCAGCCCGCCGAGCGAGATGGTGCCGGGCTTCGTAGAGTCCCCGGCGAACAACGCGTCGGGCACTTCGACCGGCCCCGACGCGGACGGCACCGGGGCAACCACCGCCCAGTCGGTGGCGCTGTCGTCGCGGTTGAACCCGCGGATGCTGCCGAGGTACGCCTTGTTGCCGCCACTGGGCGTGGCGGCGCTAACGGTGTAGCTAAACAAGGGAGTCGGCACAGGCCCGGCGAGGGCGGCGGGGGCCGGGGCGAGCAGGACTATTGCGAGCGTGAGGCGGCGGAACATCAAGCACCCGCTGCGGCGTGGGACCGAAACGGGCGCGAGCATACCGGCGGGGCACGGACGCAGGCAAGCCGAAGTGGAGGCCGTTAGCC
>CAXTPM010000170.1:6357-8739 GCA_964245865.1 uncultured Fimbriiglobus sp.
GTCCTCGGTCATCCTGCGGCCCCGTCGCTCTGGAAGTGCCTAGCCCTCCATCACTTCCTTCGACTTCTTGTCGGCCAACTCGTCGATCTTCGCCTCGTAGCTCTTAAGCTGCGCCTGAATCTTCTCTTTCAACTTCGCGGCATCATCCTCGGGGATCGGCGAGGTCTTGTCTTTCTCCGCCGTCTCGACGGCTTTGTTGGCGTCGCGCCGAATATTGCGGCACGAAATCTTCGCGTCCTCGGCGTTCTTTTTGATCACCGCGACGATCTTCTTGCGCTGGTCGCCGCTCATGGCGGGCACACTCAACCGAATGACTTTGCCGTCGTTGTTGGGCGCGAGGCCGAGGTCCGAGCCGCGGATGGCGCGCTCGATTTCCTTGAGGTCGTCCGCGCTGAACGGCTTAATCATCACCGTGCCGGGGTCGGGGCAGCTCACGCTGGCGATCTGCGAAATTGGTGTGGCGCTGCCGTAGTAATCGACGCGTAGGGCGTCGAGCATTTGCGGGCTAGCGCGGCCGGTGCGCAAGCCTTTGAGGCCGTTGCGCAGCACGTCCAGCGCTTTTTCCATTTTGGTCTCGGTCTCTTTTTGCACCTGCGCCACGTTCATCATGACATACTCCTCCGGCGTGGGTGACGAAACAATCTAGCGGACGGTCGGGTCGAGACTCACGAGCGTGCCGACGGCCTGCCCGGCGATGGCGCGCTCGATCGCGCGCTCGGCCTTGAAGTCGAACACTAAGATGGGGAGCTTGGCTTCGAGGCACATCTCGAACGCCCCGAGGTCCATCACATTCAGCCGGTCGTGTAATACTTTCTGGTAGCTGAGGCGTTCGTAGCGCGTGGCGTGCGGGTTCTTGTCGGGGTCGCTGTCGTACACGCCGTCCACTTTGGTGGCTTTTAATAATACATCCGCGCCGAGTTCCCGGCCGCGCAGGGCCGCGGCGCTGTCGGTGGTGACGAACGGGTTGCCGGTGCCGCCGCTTAAAATCACCACGCGCTTCTTTTCGAGGTGGCGCAGCGCGCGGCGGCGGATGTACGGCTCGCAGATTTTATCCATCGGGATCGCGCTCGTCAGGCGCGTCTCGACGTGTAGACTTTCAAGTGTGTCCTGGAGGGCCAGTCCGTTCATCACGGTGGCGAGCATGCCCATACTGTCGGCAGTGGCGGGCTTGATGCGCGCCTCGAGTTGGTTGGCGGTAAACTGCGCGCCGCGGAGTAAGTTCCCGCCGCCGACCACCACGGCGAGTTCGACGCCGGCCTCGACGACGCGCTTGAGTTGCACGGCGAGGTCGTAGGTCTCGCCGAGGCCGATGCCGGTCTTGCCGGCGGGGCCGAACGCCTCGCCGCTGAGTTTCAAGAGCACGCGCCTGAACTTCGGCCGCGCGGGGCCACTGGCGGAATCGGCGGTCATCGCGGGGCGTCCGGGTCGGCGGCGAAGTTGGCGGGCGGGTCGGCCCAATTGTAGCCGGCGCGGGCCTGGGCGGCACCCCCCCGACCGGGGTCGGGGTCGGGGCCGGCACCCCCGAAGGGGCGCAGCACCTGGGTCAAGTCGTCGGCGACCGAACTCGGCCCGGCGTCGGGGTCGCTGCCCGGCGCGTAGCTGCCGAGGTTCCGCGCGGTGCCGAGTTGCGTCTGGAAGTCGCGCCGGCGCTTCCACAGGTAGTTGATTCCCGCCTGCGTCAGGCGATTATCACTGACATCCAGCCACGCCAGGCGCGCCATGATCGCCGAGCGCGCGAGCGCCAGCGCGGCGGCGTCGCCGAGGCGGCAGTGCGTGAGTGTGAGGCGCGCCAGGCGGTCGAACGGCCCGGCGACGAGTTCCGACACCCCGGCGTCGCCGAGGTCGTTGTGCGACAGGTCGAGCGCGACTAGCCCCGCGCTCGGCGGCGCCTCGGCCAGCACCCGCGCGCCCTGCGGCGTCATCCCGGTGTCGGCGAAGTCGAGCGCGCGCGTGCTGCTGACGTGGCGCGCGTAGAGCGGACTCGCGGCGAACGCGCGCAGGCCCTCGTCGCCCAGCGGGTTGCCGGCCAGCGCCACGCGCTCCAGCCGCGCCGCACCGCCCAGCGGCGCGATGCCGCCGGGGCCGACGCGGTTCTCGCTGAGGTCCAGGCTCGTCAGGGCGGCGAAGAACTTCGCGCGGGAAAGGGTGACGAGGCCCGCGCCGGTGACGCGCTGGTTGCCGGGCAGGTTCAAGCTTTTCAGGCGCGGGGCGTCGAGGTCCGCGAGCGGCGCCAGCAGGCGATCCGTGAGGCCGCAGTACCCGAGCGACAGTTCGCGCACGCGCCAGGTGCGGCGCATGCGGCCAAGACTCCCCAACTCGACCGCGCCGAGTTCCGAGCCGCTGAGGTCGAGTTCCTCGATGTTCGCCAGCGTGCCGCTCTCG
>CAXTPM010000170.1:8749-9324 GCA_964245865.1 uncultured Fimbriiglobus sp.
AACAACTCGCCGGCGTGGCGCGCCAGCGTGCGGCCCGTCACCGACGCGGCGTCGAGCAGCCCCCGGCGGAAGCCGTAGCCGGCGACGAGGCCCGCGAGGTCGCCGGCCCACGCCGCGCCGTAGTCGGTAATCAGTCGATCCGCGACTTGCGCGAGTGCGGCGTAGCGCGGGTGCTCCGGGGCGATGCGGGCGAGGGTGCACTGCACGCGCACCAGTTCGGCGCGCGCCCGGTCGGCGGGGTCGTCGGACTCGGCGAGGTAGTCCGCCCAGATCAAGCGCGGCGCGTCGTCGTCGGGCCGCCCGAGGATCGCGGCGACGAAGGCGTCGGCGCCTGGGGTGAGGGGGGCGGCGGGTCGGGCCGGGCTTGACATCATTCCCGATTGTAGCAACGCCTACGCCGCGAGTGTGGGGCGAATCAACGCGATCCGGCGAATGCCCGCGCGTGGTCGCCGGCAAGGTTTGACCAGCCGACCGGGCTTCGCGCGGCCGTTACATGATTTGCGAAAAAGACGGGGCGGGCGGTTGCGAACAAGGCGCCGTCGTGAAACAATCGACCCGCCGCCCCGGCGGCACCG